>JAFYUT010000065.1 GCA_017549485.1 Akkermansia sp. | reverse complement strand
CAGTACGAAGATCGCCCAGCTATATCTGGACAAAGTTCTTATGCTGCGCATGCGGCAGGATTATTCCATTTCCTATGAAAATGGGATGGTGGTTTCGGCGGCGGTGCCGGCGGTTGTAGCAACGGCGATAACGGGCACGCACTTGTTCTTGGTGGGGGCAAGACCCTCCAGAGAAACAACGTCTGCGAACTCGGGGTTGTTGATAATAATGCCGATGGCCTTAGCGGTATCTTGCGGGGAGCCTCCACCAATGGCAATCATGTAGTCGGCACCGGCCGCCTTGAATGCTTCTACACCGGCCTCAACAACGGCCACACTCGGGTTGGCCTTTACCTTGTCGTAGATTTCATAGGCACAACCGGCGGCATCCAGCAGGTCTGTCACCTTGGCAACCACGCCGAAGCGTACCAAGTCGGCATCGGTCACAACCAAAGCCTTGGCAAAGCCACGGGATTTTACCTCTGTTACAATTTCCTTCACGGCACCATGGCCGTGATAGCTTGTCTCGTTCAGAATAAAGCGTTTTGCTGACATGTTTGTAATCTACCCGAAAAAACATGTCATTTCAAGCCAAAATCGCCGATTTTCGTTTTTTCTGTTTTTTATTGAACCTCGGTGGGGAAGTTTTGGCGGAGCCAGTCGGCCAGCTCAGGAGATGTTTCTGCGATTTGCTGAATCATATCCGGTATCCATGGGGCAGTACAGTAGCTGACAATCTGGATACTGAGAAAAATGATGAAACAGCAAAGGAATGGTGCCGGGCGTTTCTCCGGGTGGGAGAGCGTGATGCTGCGGGCTCGGTTATCCCAAAGGGTGAGCGAGCCTTTATGTACCATGTGTACGGCAATGCACATCATAATAACGCTGATAGGGGGCATGAAGCAGCCCATACCCATGATGAAGACACCGAGCGCACGAGAGAGAGCGTAGCGCATGGGAGGCGGGTTGCCATCCAGTAATGAGCGCACGCTGATGCCCATGAGCCGCTTGCCGGGGGTTGTACCATAATTGCTGAGCAAGATAGCCTCAATAATGATGGACGGCAACCAGAATGTAGGCTGAGAAAAGATAAAAAATTCGTTGAACGGCACTTTCAGCAGGTATACGCAACTCATGACCAACGCGGCATAGATTGCGTAGTCGGTGAGGCGGGCAAGGAACCTGCGCCCCGGAGACGGTTGCGTCAGTACCGTAACCGGTATGGGGGGGAGGGTTTGCTGTTTTTTTTGCTCATTGCTGATGAGCAACTCGCCGATTTCGTCCTTTTCTTCCTCTGTGGGCGGCGTGGCCTTGCTTTTATCCTGCATTTCGGCAAGAAAATCGGCCAAGGCGGGTAACTCTTTGAGGGGGAGCCACTTTTCACAACCATTGTGCCAGCCGAGGGTTGTATCGGCATTAAGCTCGCCCATTTGTACGCGGGCAATGACATCGGGCACGGTGATGGGACCGTGTTTCTGTTTGTTCTCTATCCAGTAGATATCCATGGCAAGGGCCGGGGGGCAAAAATCAGTTAGAACGCAGAGCCTTTGCCGGGTCTTGGCGTGATACGAACAAGGCGGGGATGATAGACGCAATTGTCACCATGATGAAAGCCACAATGGCTTGTTTGATGAAGATTTCGGGCCTGTATACGGCGGGAAGACTGATGCCGTGGGCCTCCATGGGGAAGGGATCCATACCGATGCCGGCCAGTGCCCCTTGAATCTCATGGCGATAGTAGAGCACCAAGAGCGACAGTAATACGCCGAGAACGGCACCTAAAAAGCCGATGATGACGCCTTGCCATGCAAAGATACCCACAATCTTGCGCGGTGTTGCACCCAATGCCTGAAGCACGGCAATTTCTCTCTTGCGTTGAAGAGACATGGTAAACATAACCGCCATAATGCAGAAGCTGGCCACCAAGGTAATGCTGGAAAGCACGAAACTCATCATGACGCGTTCATTGGCAATAAGCTTGTAAAGGCTTTGCAATGCGTCTGTCCAGGGTGTGATGCTCCACATGGTGGGGGTGCGGGGCTGTATATATTCTGCTTCGGGTTCTGTGGGCTCTGCTACATCCGGTACTACAATTTCTTCCGCAGTGGCTGCGGTTTCTGCCGTGTTTTCAGCTTCAAGTGTGCTGTAGTCCACCTCTTCCACGGGTGGGGGCATATCACTGTCAGCCGAGTCCTCTTGTTGCTGCGCAGAAGCAGAGTATTGCGTAATAAGCTCAGCCATCACCTGCTCAATATTGCCCGGGGCGTGCGGGTCTTTCAAGCGCAGGCAAATGCCCATGATGTTGTTATCTGTATAGCCTACGGATTCTTGGGCCACGTGAAGGGGCAAGAACAAATCCGGGCCGGGCATGTTTTCGGGCGTTTGGTATACGCCAACAATTTCAAGGTCTACCGGCACCACGAGAGAGCGCAGATTCTCAATCTCTTTGCCGTTTTCTTTATCACGGTCAAGCGCCGCCAATGTCTCCACTGTGGCATCCCACTGTGCGCGGGTATCGGTGGTTTGCTCGGTTCCGTATTTGAGGATATAGTACAGCTCTAAGCAGGCATCCGCTTCGCTTTGGCGTAATTTACGCACCACAGGGCGTAGAGCGGTGATTTCTCCCTCGGTAAGTGAGTCTTTGCCAAGGGCCTCGCAAAGGTCGGCCATACGGTTGGAATCGGGGATATCAACAAAGGGCAGCAACAGCTGCATGGCCTGCTGATATTTTTCGGTAGTGAGCGTTACCGTGTTTTCCGTGGTAACGGCATCGGCAAAAAGATTGCGCATGGTCTCCAAAAATTGCGGCGTTGTCTGAGTAAGCATCTCGCCTTCAATTTTTTGGAGAATGTTTGCCATCTGTTCGATATTGCCGCTCACCGGGGTTAAGGTGAGTCTGTTTCCGGGGCCCAGACCGAACTTCTTGGCAATGTTAAGAGAAATAACGCACTTATTCTCCATGCCCAGGTTAAAATTACCGGCCTTAATCATGCCGTAAAGCGGCTTGAGGTGCTCCTCATTGTCAGACTGAACAGAGGAGTACATGAGGGTGGCGTTTTGGTATTTATCCGTTTGCGCAAAGGCCATGCCCTCCAGCTTGGGGTATACGCAGGCTACATTGGGTTGCTTGCGCAGTTGTTCTGCCACGGCGGGCCAGTCGCAATCTTGCGGGGTAATGGGGCGGGGGGAGCCGGTAAAGGCGTCTGAGAGTGAGGCCGTGTAGTGAGGTTGCAAGGCAAAGCCTTTTTCTTCCATCACCTTTTGCAGCCCTTCCATGACAGACAGTACCACAACAAGAATCATGACACCCAGCGCAACGCCTCCCAGGCATATCAATGTGATGATGGAAAACATGGTGCGCAGCGGGTTCAGATAGCGCACCGCCAGCATGAGGCTGAGATTTCGTCTGAGTATCTTCATGTGCAAGCCAGTATCGTAAAAAATCTCATAAAAATCAAGCCTGAATACCGCCATACAGCAGTTATTCAGGCTTGCAAAATCAGTTTGTGTTACACTTTTTGTCGCCTTAGATAGGCAGCGCACCCGTGGGGGCATCCCACATGGGGTCATCTGCTACATCTGTATCAGGCGTTGCGGTGGGGTCGGCAGAGATTGTTTCGGTCTTGCCGCTGCTTATGATAGGGGCACCGGGATTCGGGTCGTAGCTTTCCTCCGTGTTTTGCTGTGGTGCGGCGGGTTGCTCGCGGCGGGCAATGGGACGCTTGGGTGTTGCCTCCTTGCCTTCTTCATCAAGCACACTCATGTCAATAAGGTCAGCCATACCCAAGCCGTAGCGAACAATGGGCGGCAGCTGCTTTTTGGCAAGGTCCTTGATATTCCAGTTCACCAAATCCGAGCTGGAGCGCAGCTGGATTTTGCGTGTCTTCATATCCAAGTTGTTGATGACGGCATCTTTTACGATATGGTTGCGGCGGCGGTTCAGCACATCGCCAATGGGCATGCCGGGCAGCTCGGCCAAGGCTTTGGCGCGGTTGTCGCGGTCCGCCTCGCGCAGGTTGTAACGTGCACTGTCAATAGCTTGTTTCTCTTGCAGTATGGCAGATTGGATGGCGGCCTTCTCACTTTTGGCCTTGGCAAGGTTGGCTTTGGCTTCGGTCAATTGGCTTTCCATCGCATCAATGCGGTTTTGCAGCTTTTTGACTTTTTGCACATCGTTCACCTTCTTTTTATTGGCAATGAGTTGGTCAAATTCATGGCGCAGCTTGTCGTATTCTGCCGTAGCCTCTTCATAGGGAGAGGGCACGGTGTACTGGTCCATCTGCGTTTTGACGAAATAGCCACCCACGCCGATGATGAGTACCAACACGCTGACCATCATGATATCCATCAAGTAGTCAGACTTGCCGGGCTTTTTCTCTGCCGGTTTTTTATCAGTGTTATCGGTAGCAGGTGTTGCGGTTTCTTCCTGCTTGTTTTCTTCGGGACTGTTTTCAGCAGATTCCTCCTCGGGGGAGTATACGATATCTGCGAACTTTTCGTCCTCGGGTTCAGGTTTATCTGTTGAGATACTCATTGTTGCGGGAAAGTTTGGATTTAGCTTTGCGGGCAAGGTCTAACTCTTTTTCAAATACGGCTCTGAGCTCGGCCGCTGCTGCATTTAAAGCTGCGCGTTGGGCCTTAGCGGCATCCAACTCAGTTGCAAGCCCTATATTTTCTTTGAGAATGGCTGTTTCTTCCTCTTGTACGGCTTTCAACTCAGCCTCGCATCGAGCAACAATCTCTTCAAGCTTATCGGGGGCTGTGTCATCAGCCTCTCTCATATCTTGTTTAAGCTTCGTGATTTCCTGCTTAAGTTTGGCATTCGCTTCCAGCGCCTTCTCTGTGTACAAACGCTCGGTTTCGGCATCATTGCAGGCTGTATTAAGCACGCAAAAGGCCGTAAGCAGGCAAGTACCTGTTATAGAAAGTGTATTCACATCTCTTATCTTGCGATATTCCGCCCCATACGTCAAGCAAGATTTGCGTCACATCTGCCGTATTTGTCAGCCTTGTGTGGGCCACAGGGCTGCTAAGCGCAGCGTGGCGGTATCAGCCGGGGGTGTCAGGTGGCTGATTTCTTCTCTGGTGAACCATCCTAAGGCGTCGGATTCATCAGAAATGGCAAATTGCTCATGCCCGGCTTGCAGCAGGTAGCGTACATCGTAGTGCAGGTGCTCCGGTTCACCGGTGGCGGGGCGGGCCGGTATAGTGTGTATGTCTACGTCAAAAATTTCGGCATCAAGTACGCAGAGGTCGGTAATGCCACTTTCTTCAGCGGCCTCGCGGCAGGCTACGCGCAGCACATCGGGGTCGCCATCGGCATGGCCGCCCGGCTGCACCCAGATGCGGAGTTTGCGGTGTAGGGTAAGCAGGGCTTTATCTCCGGTGGGGTTGAGCAACCAAGCCGAGCCGGTAATATGGCCGGCTTGGTGCTCTCTCTTAAAACAATCAGGGGTTTGCTGCACGAATTGCAGCAACCGAGACGCATTCTCTCGGTTATCGGGGTGTGTCTCCAGATAGCGCAAGAGTTGTTCGCAAAGCTTGCTGCGAGCGTCTCGGGGTAAATCTCTCATGGAATTAAGCCTCGGGTTTCATGCAGCGGCGGCTCGTCACATACATGAAGATGACACCCACGGCAACACTCATGATACCGTACAGAATGAAGGCCTCTGTGCTGGCGCCGGAGATGATGGAAGTAATGCAGATAACCAGCACGTTGCCCAGAGCAATGGTGAGTGACCAGAAGCTGGAGACAATGCTCTTGAGCTTTTCACCGGCTGCCGTATAGGCGTACTCCAAGCCGGTGGTGCTCACCAAAATCTCTGCCACGGTGAGGATAAGGTAAGGCACGCCTTGCCACAGGATGGAGAGCTTAACCCCTGTGTCAAGAACGCTTTGCAGCACGGCTACTATGCCGAAGGAGATACCGGCCAGCACAATACCGATGCCCATGCGCACCAGCGGGTGTGCCAGTTGCTTTACCTTGGGGTATACCAGCAGGGTCAGCAGAGGGATGAGGCCCATTACCAACAGCGGGTTAAGGCTCTGCATCTGCTCGGCACCGAAGTTGACTTGCAGCCCGAAGAGGGAGAAATTGAGCTCCTGCATGCTCTTACCCTGTACCAGCCAGCTGGAGGCCGTTTGGTCAAACAAGCTCCAGAACGGAATTACCAGCAAAAAAGTAACAAGAATGCGTACCATATTGCGGGCCCCCTTGCGCTCTTCATCGCTGTAGAGTTGCTCCGTTTGTTCCTTGGAGTTGAAAATCATACTACCCAGCGTACCGAAGAAGTTGCGCACACTCAGGGTGGCCGCTAATTTAAGCCCGGCGATAGCTATGGCTGCCGTGTACAGTATCACGGCCAGCAAAGAGCAAAGGGAAGCTTGTGTTTCATTCAGCCCACTGAGTGTGGCCAAGTTTTCTGCACCGTTATAGGCCATCACCGCCAAGGCAATGACAATAGGGGCAATGACAATGAACGCGGCAATGCGCAGTGCCGTGGCGGTGGTTGCGGCAACTTTCTCACCCCCGAATCTTTCACAGGCCTTGCGGGCTCCGCCGAAAACCCGGCAGAAGAGAATGCTCACAAAATCCGGCTGGGCAGGGGCCTTGTGTTTATAGGTGCGGCGCCCCAGCCAGAATAAGAGGGTGGACAAAGCCATGAATACGCCGGGTATGGCAAAGGCAATGCCGTAGCCCCAGTTGTCTCTCACAAAGGGGATAATCAGCATGGCAAAGAATGACCCGAAGTTAATGGACCAATAGAACGCAGAGTAAATACGCGTCATGGTTTGGGAGTCAAACCCACCTGCTTGGTCGCCCACAAAGGCAGAAACACAGGGCTTGATACCACCGGTGCCGATGGCGATAATGAATAAACCGCTAAAGAGAATCAGCTGCTTGCTCTCTATGCTTGCCGCCATGTCAGAGGTAGCAAGTACCGCATTGCCCAAGCAGTAAAAGAGAGATATGAACAGAATCGTCTTATAGCGCCCTAAAAAGCGGTCTGCCAACCATGCTCCGATGAGGGGCAGAATATAAATAACAGCGTTGAATAAGTGGACAATTTCTTGAGCATTGTTTTTTGACATCAGCAAAACATCGGTCATATAGACCATCAGAATGGCTTTCATGCCGTAAAAACAAAAGCGTTCGCACGCTTCATTACCGATGATGAACTTCGTTTGTGGGGGGAGGCTGGTCATGGTGGTGAATTCTGTTTAAAAAAAGCATGAGGCCCGCTCAGTTACCGAGCCTCATGCCTATGAGGTGAAGTTTCTATAATGTTACGCCGTATTATTTGCTTTCTTGCGGCACAACTACCTTGTAGCGGGTGTAGGTAGAGCGCTGCCACTCTTTCATGAGCTCATTGCGCAACTGCATGATACGCATGCTGTGGTTATTATCTGCACCGTTTTCTACCGTGGTGCGCTTGCTGATGCCGGTGATAACGGCCTCTTGGTCGCTCTTCACCAGCGGGGCAAGCGTGCCACTGTGTGTGCGGCGCAGGGAAGACTCGTGCATGCGCTGTTGGGCGGCACCGGCCTCACTCAGGTTCAGCCCTTGTTCCTGTTTGCCGGCAATCTCGGCAATGGGGCTGTCGGTGTACTCCGTTACTACGGCACCGGCTGCCGTAGCGGCCTCAAAGGCGCTCTTCATATCTTTGCCGATGGCCAGTTCATCGCTGATTTTTTTGTACAGCTCGTCAGCAGCTTTGTAGAAAGCGTCTACCTTTAAGCCTTGCTCCAAAGCGGCGCGGGCTGCGGACTCTGCCTGCTCAAAGGGCAGGGGCGCTGCAGGGGTGATGCTGTCCATGCGGATGATGTAGGCGTTCTTACCCTCTGCGTCCAAATAATGTTGGCTGAATCGGCCGGCACCGGTAGCCGTGAGGTCTTTGTTGAATGCAAGCACGCTCAGCGGGGTCTCGTTGCTACCCGCCTGAATCAGGGTGTTAAGAGCCTCGGGGGTGGTGGCGGCGGTGCATTCTTCGCAGGTGGTCAACTTGTAGTCAATAATGCCGGCAGAGGAGTCTGCTGTGGCAATGTTGTTGGCGATGATAGCCTCAGGGTCAGAGGAAGCTGCGGCGGTCAGCGCCTCCTGAATCTCAGCGGCGCGGTTAGCCAAGTCATTACCGTTCATGCCTTCACCCGCAATAATCTGAATAATGGTGAATGCGCGCTTCTCGTCAGATTGGTAGTTCTCCTTGGTGCTTTCCCAGTATGCTTTGACAGCCTCAGCCGTGGGTGCTTCGGGCGTGGGTGCGGCGCTCAGGGGCAGGGTTGCATACCAACCGCTGATGTTCTGATTAACAGCTTGGTCAATCTTCTTTTCAGCCTCCTTGTTGCCCTCAATATCAGCTGTGATGATGGAGTAAATGGTATCCCACACAATCATGTCGGCAACCAGTTCGCGGAAATCGCGCTCGCCGGCATTGTCGGTTTGCCCGTTGCGGTAGCCCACAATGTTCTTGTAAGCCTCAGCATTGAACGTGCCGTTGTTGTTGAAAGCAGGCATGGCTTTGATATAGGCATCTACTTGCTCCTTGGAGGGTACGATACCCAAATCTTTAGCAGCCTCTTGCAGCAAAATACGGTTTACGGCCAAGTTCTCAGCATCCTCCTTCAGCACCTTAAT
>JAFYUT010000064.1 GCA_017549485.1 Akkermansia sp. | reverse complement strand
GAACATGTCACCCCAGTTGATACCGTGCAAGAAATCGACGCGGCCGTCGCCATTAACGTCACCCAAGCTCGGAGCAACATTATACGAGCCCAAACATGCAGGCTGTGCCTCTGTGCTGTAGCGCGGGGCATCCTTTGAGCCGGTGTTCTCATACATGTGAACACCGTTGTTCAGGGCAATCAGCAAGTCGCTCTTCTTATCCTTGTTGAAGTCTGCCACAACAAAGAAGCGGCTCGTTGTCTTAAAATCCTCGCCATTGGAATCCTTAACAGGCTCACCAAGCTTAATTTGCGGCACGTCCTTACCCACAATCTCAGCATAGACCAGAGAGTTGTTCGGAAGGCGAATAATCAACTGCTTG
Source organism: Akkermansia sp. (assembly GCA_017549485.1). Classification (GTDB taxonomy): domain Bacteria; phylum Verrucomicrobiota; class Verrucomicrobiia; order Verrucomicrobiales; family Akkermansiaceae; genus Akkermansia. The sequence goes on along the minus strand of JAFYUT010000064.1, from coordinate 79,851 downwards.
CCTTTAATCACCGTCACGCCGTCCGTTTCAAGCTCTTTACCATCGGTGGTCTTAAGCTCAATGGGCTCGCTGAACAGAATCTTACCCTTCTTTGACTCATTTTCGTAGTACCACAGGCGGGAGTTAGCCTGCACCACCAAATCCGTAGCCTTGCCCTTGGCGCGAATGGCCATCGGAATGCGGTAATCCTGCTTCTTGCCAACACCCTCTGTAGGGGCGGGCAAAGCGCTGCAGAATGTAAAGTTTTCCACAGCCTGCTTGGCCATATAGCGGTCGTCGTATACGCGCATGGTGGCAGTATCATAGCCACCCTTGCCGTCTGTCACCGTAACCTTAAATTTATCTTCCCCCTTAAACTTTTCACCGGGAGTGTAGGTGAATGTGCCATCGCCATTGTGCTTCACCGTGCCGTACTTGCCCTGCCCGTGGCTGCTTACGGACAGAATATCAGCCTCCATATCGTAAGTATACAGGTGAAGAATGCTGCCGGTCTTGGTGGGTTTCTTGCGGTCTACCAAGTGCTCTTGGTCATAAACCTTGGGAGCATGGTTATCCAGCAAAACGGCTACAGTTGCCTCGTTAATCGGAGCCTTGAAAACGTAAATCTGATCCAGAACACCCTTAAAGTTGCCTACCTCCTGCGTACCGCCAAAGCGAATGTAGTCTTTACCAAGTTCGCCGGTTGCTGCCGTAGCGGTAGCCTCCTGCTTGCCGTCTACATATACACTCAGTTCGCCGCTTTTGGCCTGACGCGTAAGCACCACATGGTGCCACTTGTCATCCGTTACAGCTGTTTTGGAGCGCAGTACGGTTTTGCCATTAATAGCAATGCCGATATGGCCTTTCGCATCGATACAGCCCCACTGAATGCCGTCTTTGTCACCAATAACGGAAGCCTTGCCGTTAGAGGAGTCCTTGGAGCGCATCCAGAATGAGAGAGTAGCGCTACCAGCAAGCGTATCAATGTTCTTCTGAGCACGCACCCAACCGCCGCGCAGCTGGATACCGGAAAATTGGCGACCGGAAGCCCAGACATTATTCGTCTTCGGGCCGGGAATAATGAGCTTGTTGCTACCCACGGAATCATCTGCACGGTCAATATCCGTCTCGAAGGGGAACGGCATATCGTGCCAATCGCGGCCTTCATCCAGATTCCAATGGTGAACTAATGAGTCAAAGCTCGGTTTACTCTCCTGCGCCGACACTGCCAAAGCACCGGCCAAGAGTATTGCTGTCAGTTTGGATGATGTGGTAATCATTGTTAGCTGCTGGGAGTGGATATGACTCCCGTACCACTATTTTATATAAATTTTATAAACATTTCGAGCAAAAATTGCGCTATCAGCATAAAATTGCTCCGCCGAATTACTATTGTAGACGTGCGGGTGGCAACATAAAATAGGGGCTAATCAAAAAAACATCTTGACATCTTGCATACAACACGTATACTGGAAATGTCCTTATAACCATGAAAACGCTTTCCATCCTTTCCGTTTTTGCTGCCTTGGCTCTCAGCGCTCAGGCTGCTCCCACCATTGATGTCAAGGATCTTGCTGAAGACAAGCTTCAGGAGATTGCTTCCGAGCGTCAGAAGAAGAGTCTTGATGCTTACAACTCTGCCGTAAAGAAGGCTGAGGACAAGCGCGAAAAGTCCATCAAGAAGGCTCAGGAGATTACCGATAAGAATGATGCCGGCATGAAGAAGACCATCCAGCGCCGTCATCTCAATACCATGCTGCCTCCCTGCGAGCGTGAACCCGAGGCTCCCCGTGACCCCGAGGATTACAGCATCGAGTATTGATAGCTGCTTTTTCTTTTATTTCGTTTAGTAGTATTTATAAGAGCCGTGGTATGCATAGCATATCACGGCTCTTATATTGTTGAGAGGTGTCCCGATGCTGATTTGCTGTTTACACCGGTATGAGGCAACTTTGTAAAAGGTTAATGGGCGTCGCAATTAATTTGAGTGATGTAGGATTGCGGGGCCGGCCGGTCATCCGCCGAGGTAATGGACCACGAGATTTCGTGAGCGCCCTCTTTCAGATTGTAAAGCAGCAACGCGCTGAGCTCTCCCCCCTTTTTGGCATTTTTTTGCATAATGCACATACCGGCAGGGCCATCTGTAAGCAGGCGGGCGCCATTGTAGTCCGGCATGGTGAGCAGCATTACATAGATACCGCTTTGCGGGGCGTTGATGGTAATTTTGGCAACCTTAACGGTATTGTTTTTGCGGCGCAGATTTTGCCATTTGAGCGGCATGTTTTGTGGCACGCAGGCTTTGGCAGGATTTGCCCCGAGCGGTTCTCGTTGCAACAGGCGTAACTTGCGTGTGCGAGCCGCTTTGCGGTATGTTTGCAGGGTTACATAACTGATGGGGAGCAAGCCCAGAGAGAACCAGCTCAATGCCGCTACCAATGCCACGCTTACATAATTAAGCGCCAACAAGGTAATGAGAAGCACGCAGAAAGCTGCCGTTATGGCGAATCCCACCCAAAAGCCCAGAATCATCCCCGGAAAAAGCAGGAAGAGAAGAGTGTAGCGTAAAAAGGGCTTGATGTTGAGCGGTGTGCCTTTCAGAAACTCTCTGCGTACAATGGTGGCATAAAGTTTTTGAAGCTCTGCTTGTGTGGTGGTGTTATCCAGTTTCATGAGAGTGAATCAATGCGTGTAACATGTTGGCGGAGCAGGTGGTCTGCCAACACAATGTAGGCCATGGCTTCTACCACCGGTACGGCGCGGGGGAGTACGCAGGCATCGTGTCTGCCTTTGCCTTTCAGTTTAACCTCTTCGTGAGCATCGTTGATGGTATCTTGCTCAATCATGAGCGTGGCTGTGGGCTTGAATGCAATGCGCAGGTTAATGTCCTCTCCGTTGGTGATACCTCCCTGTATGCCTCCTGAGTTGTTGGTGCGGGTGCGTACGCGTGCACCGTCCATATAAAAAGAGTCGTTGTGCTGAGCCCCTGTAACAAGCGGAGCCGAAAACCCGGAGCCTACCTCAAAACCTTTCGTGGCGGGTATGCTCATCATGGCATGTGCCAATGTAGCCTCTATCTTATCGAATACGGGGTCTCCCAAACCTACGGGACAATTCCGGATGGTGCATGCCACAACGCCGCCCAAGGAGTCGCCTTTGCTGCGGGCCTCTCGTATGGCCTCGGCCATGTGTTCGGCGCTTTCGGCATCTGCGGTGCGTACAATGTTGCTTTCTACCACGGCGGCATCTACTTTTGCCGGGGGGATAGGGCAAATCATGGTATAAATCTGTTGCACCCAAGCCACTACCTCCAGTTGCGGGCACACAGCTTTGAGAATGGCCTTGGCTACGGCACCGGCTGCTACGCGTCCAATGGTTTCTCGGGCACTGGCACGCCCGCCGCCGGCCCATGCGCGTATGCCGTATTTGGCATCGTAGCAGAAATCTGCGTGTGAGGGGCGGTAGCTGTGCTGCATCTCATCATAGGCTGAGGATTTGTGGTCTTTGTTACGCACGCTCAAGGCTATGGGGGTGCCGGTAGTCAATCCGTCTACCACACCGCTGAGAATCTCTACGGTGTCAGCTTCATTGCGGGGGGTGACGATATCGCTTTGTCCGGGGCGGCGCCTGTTCAGCTCTGCCTGAATCTGCTCTGCACACAGCGGTAAGCGGGCAGGGCACCCATCTATCACCACACCTACTCCTACACCGTGGGATTCACCCCATGTGCTGATTCTGAAAATGGAACCGAATGAACTCGACATAACGCGCCGTTATCTTAACGCAAGCCGGTTCTGATTGCAAGATAAATCCCGCTGCCGGCGTCAGTAAGTGGGGATTTCGGGGGAGACATCGGCTGCGGTGAGCGTGGCGATTTCTTTGTTGGTGGGATTTGCGTTATCGTATAAACGTGTTGCCTGATGCACAATGATTTTTTCAAAGAGGTTGCGCGCTTCTCTTGCGTTGGCAAAGTCTTTATCCCTCATTTCGTAGCGAGCTGTCAGTATGTCGGCAACCAGTAACTCGGCATCTGCCGTGAGGTGATAGCCGGATTTGCTGCACATGCTCTTGAATATCTCCAGCAATTCATCGGGGGTATAATCTTCAAAATGAATGAACTTGTTGAAGCGTGAGACAAGACCGGGGTTGGAGCGCACGAAATCCTGCATCAGCCCCGGATAACCGGCTACGATAACGATGAATTTATCACGGTAATCCTCCATGGCTTTCAGCAGCGTATCTACGGCTTCTTGTCCGTAATCCCCCTCTTTCCCGCCTCGTGTCAGGGTATAGGCTTCATCAATAAAGAGAATGCCACCCATGGCTTTTTGTACCACCTCTTGTACCTTCATGGCGGTTTGGCCTACATAGCCTGCTACCAGCCCGGCGCGGTCTACCTCTACCACGTTGTCATTGCTTAAAATGCCCATTTCTGCGTATATTTTGGCAAGCAGTCGGGCAACCGTGGTTTTACCGGTGCCGGGATTGCCGTAAAACACGAGATGGTTGGAGGTGGGTATGGTTTTCATGCCTCGTGCGCGGCGCTTGCGCTGCATTTCCTGCATGTGTATCAACCCCGCCACATCTTTTTTTACGGCTTGCAACCCTATGAGTTCTTCCAACTCTCTCATGAGTGCGGCCTTGTTGGCCTTTTGGGGTGGCACGGTGCCGTATGGTGTTGCGCTTGGTGTGGGAGAGAAAATGTCGGTGGGTACTTCTTGCGCTACGGGGGCACTTGTCATTTTGCTTACCGAGACACAATTCCCCATGGGGGCTTCGCCGAACAGGTTGGAGTGTACGCGTATGGTTTTGCGCTTGTTACCGGTGCCGATGTCAAAATACCGGTAATCGACTTTCTTTTCAGCTGCTCCGGTTACCTTGATTTTAGGGGCAGGTACCTCCGCTTTTATCGTTTTCGGGCTGTTTTGCGGCACCGGTGCTTGGCTCCACGGTGAATGGAGGTGCTGTGAGGCATAAAGCTGCAAATTACCCAAGAACTGTTGCTTGTGAGATACGGTGGCGGTTGCTTGCTCGCGGTTGCATTGAAGAATGAGGTTGCTGACGGTGTTGTATATGCTCACATATTCTTGAGTAGGTGAGTAGTCCTCCCCGTCGGTACGCATGGTGTTTTCTGCTTTTACCAGTTGCACAAACGTATAGGGCACGTTTGTGCGGTAGGCAGAGGAGAGCAGGTTGCGTTGGCGCAGATATTCTACCCATTCTCGCTCAGACATATAATGCCCGAACAATTCGGCAATCTTCAGGCGCTCTTCGGGGTTAATTTTGCCATCTGCCGCGGCAAGACTCAGGCAAAAGTTCATTAAATCCAGCTGCATGGAGTCTGCAAAATCGTGATCACCGCATACGCATGAGTCTCTTACATAGATTCTCATTTTATTGCAGAATTGCTCAATCAATTGTTTGCCCGGTGAGGTATTCATGCGTGGTATGGCGGTTAGAGGCTTTCGGGTTTAATGTAACTGAGAAGCGCCTGTATGTCTTTAATTTTGTTTAATTGCAGCTCACACAGGTTGGCATAAACTTTGCCGGTGTGAAGGGTGATTTTATGGTTAATGCTTTTACCATTAAGATGAATGCAGAGCTCAACGGATATCTCATTCACACAGGGGAGCCCTAAAAAGGCTGAGGGCGTTTTTTCTGCCCGCGTTTTCCAAGAGACAATCTCTGAGAAATGATAGACGCGGAGGTCTGCCGACGCAGTGTTGGAATCATAGCGTACAATAGCCAGTTTTTTGTTCTGCGGTGATAGTTGAAGTGTTGAAATCTTGCCCCCGACATGTTCTTTGACCGTGATTTTTTGAGAGTCCGGCCAATGAATAATCTCTTTGTTTAATTCAAGCATGAGAAGCCGCATCTCCTCTTGAGTGCCGGCGGTTTCTTTATCCGTTTTCAATGAGGTGTACAAGTCTTTTGCCGGAGTATAGGCAAAACACAGCACAAGTACAATGAGGAAAAAGGAGTTTTCAATTTGCAAGAGGATAAGAATCAGGACGAAACAAACTATCAGGATGGCAATTAAGCATCCCGATGAGCATCCGCTGTTGCTGTTGTTATCGCCGTTCATGTCTTTGCTTTATTTTTTCTCTTTTGCTCGGCGCAATATCTCCCGCACATACGGTTCGCCCGTAAGGGTGGGTCTTGCTTGTGAAACATGCCGGAAACATTAATGCCATGGTGGGAGTGAGAGGTTGGTTCTATGCGGGCTTGTCAATTCTAGCATATTAATCCTATGAATGACAAGCTAAAATGCGTTTGCTCTGCATCCTATGGGGATTTGCTTGACTTTTCTCTAACTTTGCGCTAACATGCACGCATGCAAACGCGAGTGATGGAGGTAGACCCGCTGGAGGACTGCCGCAAAGTATATAAAGAAGCCGCCGCCATACTGGAAGAAGGTGGCTTGGTAGCGATTCCTACTGAGACGGTATACGGCCTTGGGGCAGATGCTCTCAATACCGAGGCTGTGGCTAACGTTTTCGCGGTGAAAGCCCGCCCCAGCTTTGACCCGCTTATCTGCCATTTCCCCAATGGTAAGGCTATCAAAGATTATACGGATGTCCCCGAGGAGCTGCAACCCTTGGTTGACAAATTGGCTAAGGAGTTTTGGCCGGGGCCGATGACGCTGGTTCTGCCTCGCAAGCCGATTATTCCCGACATTGTGACGAGTGGGTTGCCCACTGTGGCCTGCCGTGTGCCCAGCCATGAGGTGATGCGTGGTGTAGCCCGTGCGTTGGGGCGTCCCATTGCTGCCCCCAGTGCTAACCGTTTCGGGCATATATCCCCCACAAGTGCCGGTGCCGTGATGAAAGAGCTGGGTGGTTCTATCCCCCTGATTTTGGATGCCGGTGCCTGCTCCGAAGGGCTTGAGAGCACTATTCTGATGCCCTGCTTGGATGAAAAAGGCAAGCCTGCTGTGCGCCTTTTGCGAGAGGGACCCATCACCCGAGAGAAACTGCGCGGTATTTGCCGTGTGCTCAAACCCGGCAAGGGGAAGACGGCTGCCGATGAGGCCTTGCCCAACGCCCCCGGGCAACTCAAGAGTCACTATGCCCCGTGCAAACCCTTGATTTTGTGGAATCCGAAAGAGGAGTTTACTCCGGAGGACGGCGTGGCATACGGGCTTATCACCTACGAGGGAGACTCCCCGCTGGCTGCTCAGGATTGCTGGGTAGAGACGATGCCGCTTTCTCCCGGTAGCGGGCGCTTGGCGGAAGCTGCCGTGCGCTTGTTTGCCGTGATGCGTGCGATGGATGAAAACGAGGAGGTGCAGGTTATCATAGCTGAGGAACTCCCGGAAATGGGACTTGGGTGCGCGATGATGGACCGCCTGCGCCGTGCCGCCGCCAAACGTGGAGAATAAATGCCCATGAAACGCTTTTTTCAGAAACTGACAGTTGGTATTGTGTTGCGTGTGGTTCATGCTGCACTGGTAGAGTTGCATGCCCAAGATTCCCGTGTTGCTGAGGAGTTTGCCCGCATGCCCGAGGGCCTCAGCTATTCCATATACACCGGTCATAACGGCCCTGTGTTGCATGTGGTATGGCAGGGGGGCAAACTGCGCCGTGTGCGCTCTCTTGAGAAAGCTACCTGTACACTGCATATCAAATCGATGCCGCTGGCATTCCGCCTCTTTACGGGGCAGATGGGGCTGGCTCAAGCCTATGCGGCACATGCTTTCACCATGGCGGGTGAGGTGGCCGATGTCATGCGCTTGGCCCGCTTGGTAAACATTGTAGAGGCCTATCTCTTCCCCAACATCATCAATCGCCGTATCATGACGGATATACCCGAACCGCAGGTGTGTTTCCTGCGTACCTATGCACGCGTGGCATGGGGCTTCCTTACTTGTAAATACAGATTTTCAGCTTAACTTACACCATGTCTTACTTTGAATTTCAAAATGCCGTCAAGCTGCTGTGCGGTGAGCTCGCACTGGAGCGTATCCCCAACGAGTTGCAACACCTTAACGCCAAACGCCCGTTGGTGCTTTCCGATGCCGTTTTAGCAAAAATCGGTACCATGGCGCAGGTGACTTCCGCCATGGAGGCCGAGGGTGTTGCCCCTGCTGCCACGTTTACGGATATTCCCGTAGATTCCTCTCTTGCCGTGGTGAATCAAATTGCTGCATTCTACCGTGAGCAGGGGTGCGACTCTATCGTGGCTATCGGCGGTGGCTCCGTGATAGACACCGCCAAGGGTGTACGCTTAGTGCTCTCTCAAGATACGGATGATATCTTCTCTATCAGTGGTTTGGAAAATGTGACCAACGGTAAGCATATTCCCTTTGTTGTGGTGCCCACTACTGCCGGTACGGGCTCTGAGTGCACGGGGGTGGCCGTTATCAAAAATGATGAGAACGGCGTGAAAATGGAGTTCCTTTCACCCTTTGTTGAGCCCGATGTTGCAGTGATTGACCCGCGCATGACGGAGGGCCTGCCCCCCAAGGCCACTGCAAGCACCGGTATGGATGCCCTTTGCCACGCCGTAGAGGCTTGCACCTGCTTGCAGGCCAATCCGCTGAGCACGGCTTACGGTACGGCTGCCATCAAGCTTATTGCTGAGAATCTTGAAACAGCCACGGTCAACGGTAAGAACCGCGAGGCCCGATTCAATATGGCCTTGGCTTCAACAATGGCGGGTATTGCGTTCTCCAATTCCATGGTGGGTGCCGTGCATGCCATCGGTCATGCACTGGGTGGTGTTTGCCATGTGCCGCATGCCGTGGCTATGACGATTCTGTTGCCGCATGTGATGCGCTATAACCTGAGCCACAGAGCAGGGGAGTATGCTGCGTTGCTTCCTTGGCTGGTGGGTATGGATGCCGCCATGGCAACACCGGCAGAGCAACGTGCGGAGGCGGCTATTGAGGCCATTGTTTCTTTGGGGCGCAAGCTTAATACAGCATGTGGCTTGCCCCTTACGCTTAGTGAAGCCGGTGTCAGCAAAGATGCCTTTGCCAAGGTGGCCGAGTTTGCCGTGAATGACGGGGCTCTCATTGTAAATCCCCGTGCTGCCACAGAGGCGCAGGTGATTGAAATCCTCAACTCTGCATTCTGATTATGCAAAACATAGCAAACATTCAGCGCCGGTTCTTCAATACTCACGTAACGCGTGATGTCAAATACCGCCTTGCCGCGCTTAAAAAACTGAGTGTGGCTCTCAAAGAGTGGGAGCCCCGTATTTGTGAAGCCTTGCAGCAAGACCTCGGTAAATGCGCCATGGAGACGTTCATGACCGAAATCGGCATGGTCACCTCTTCCCTCAATCACACCATCAGCTGCTTGCGCCGCTGGAGCAAGCCTCGCCGCGTGCATACCCCGCTGGCCCAGTTCCCCTCTGTCAGCCGTGTGGTGCCGGAGCCCTATGGTGTGGCACTCATCATGAGCCCGTGGAATTATCCCGTGCTGCTGTGCCTGGACCCCTTGGTGGCTGCGCTTTCTGCCGGCAACTGCTGTGTGGTTAAGCCTTCCTCTATGACTCCCGCAACCTCTGCTGTACTGGCAGAGATGCTTGGCAGCCTGTATCCCAAGGAGTATGTGCATGTGGTGCTGGGTGGCCGCGATTCCACCGGCGTGTTGCTGGAGCAGAAGTTTGACTACATCTTCTTTACCGGCAGCCCCACGGTGGGCCATATCATCATGGATGCCGCCGCCCGCCACCTTACCCCGGTGACACTTGAGCTTGGCGGTAAGAGCCCCTGCATTGTAGATGCCTCTGCCAATCTGCGTGTGGCTGCCCGCCGTGTTGCCTTCGGTAAAATCCTTAATGCCGGCCAAACCTGCGTGGCTCCCGATTATCTCTTCATTCACCACAGCGTGAAAGATGCCTTTGTGGCAGAATACGCCAAGGCTGTTAAAGAGATGCTGGGCGAGGAACCGCTCAAGAATGAGGAGTTTACCCATATCATCAACAAACGCCATTTCGACCGCCTCATGGACCTGATGCAGGATGCCACGCCCGTGGTCGGAGGTAAGGGCGACCCCTCAACCCTGCGCATTGAACCCACGGTGCTGGATGCCGTTACGCCCTCATCCTCCTCCATGCAGCAAGAGATTTTCGGCCCCGTGCTGCCTATCCTCACATGGGATAAGTGGGAGGAGGTGGAGCAATTCGTACTCAGCCGCCCGCGCCCGCTGGCATCTTACCTCTTTACAACGGATTCTGCCAACAAAAAGCGCTTCACTCAGCACCTCTCCTTTGGTGGCGGCTGTATCAATGATACCATCATTCACCTTGCCGTGCATGGGCTCCCCTTCGGCGGTATCGGCGACAGTGGCATGGGCTCTTACCATGGCAAAGCAGGTTTTGATACCTTCTCGCACAATAAATCTGTGCTCTCCAAAGCCAATTGGCTGGATTTACCCTTCCGCTATCATCCCTACTCCAAGTTTGCAGAAAAAATTCTGCGCTTCTTCTTGCGCTGATGCAGGGGTAACATCTGCCCGGGTGGGTGCCGCCCATTCCTTGAGCCGTAGCTTTTTCAGCAGTCCTCCCATAATACGGAGGGCTGCTTGTTTTTTAGCGGTACAGCGAGTAGAACACAATAAATTCGCCTATCGGATTTTGTATACGGTAATTCTGCTTGACATTTGTGCCCGCTTCAGGCACTCTTGGCGGGCAATGAATAACACTGTACTCATTATCGGAGCTGGTGGTGTGGGTCATGTAGTGGCTCACAAGTGCGCCCAGATGGCGGATGTTTACAAGAACATCCATCTGGCTTCCCGTACCAAGAGCAAGTGCGATGCGATTGCCGCAGACGTGCTCGCTCGCAGCGGCGTGCAGATTACCACACACGCGGTAGATGCCGACAACGTGCCTGCCACGGTTGCCCTTATTAAAGAGGTGCAGCCCGACCTTGTGCTCAATGTTGCACTTCCCTATCAGGACCTCCCCCTCATGGATGCCTGCTTGGAGGCCGGTGTGAACTACCTTGACACGGCCAACTATGAGCCGCGCGATGTTGCTAAGTTTGAGTACAGCTGGCAGTGGGCTTATCAGGACCGCTTCAAGAATGCCGGCCTCTATGCTTTGCTCGGCTCCGGGTTTGACCCGGGTGTAACCAATGTGTACACCGCATGGGCCCTCAAGCACCATTTTGACGAGATTGAGTACCTTGACATCATTGACGTGAACGGTGGTGACCATGGCCAAGCGTTCGCTACCAATTTCAACCCCGAAATCAACATCCGTGAGGTGACGGCCCCCTGCCGCCACTGGGAGAACGGCGATTTCCAAGAGACTGCCGCCATGAGCATGCACCAGCCCTTTGCTTGCCCCGATGGCGTAGGTACCTATGAGATTTACCGCATGTACCATGAGGAGATGGAGTCCCTCGTTAAGCACATCCCCACCATTAAGCGTGCCCAGTTCTGGATGAGCTTCTCCCCCAACTACATCAACCACCTCACCGTCCTTAAGAATGTGGGTATGACCCGCATTGACCCCGTTGTCTACAATGGGGTGGAGATTGTGCCGCTGCAGTTCCTCAAGGCTGTGCTGCCCGATCCCGGCGATTTGGGTAAGACCACCCATGGCCGCACTTGCATCGGCTGCGTCATTCAGGGTAAGAAGGACGGCAAGTACAAGGCTGTATACATTTACAACATTTGCGACCACGAGGAGTGCTTCCGCGAGGTGGGTTCTCAGGCTATCTCTTACACCACCGGCGTTCCCGCTGCCATCGGCGGTCGCCTTATCCTCTCCGGCGTATGGGGTGGACAGGGTGTATTCAATATGGAGCAGAACGACCCCGATCCCTTCATGGAGGCCCTTAACCGATACGGCCTGCCGTGGAACTGCATCGAGCTTTCTGAGGAGCAAGCTAAGGCTCTGCGCGTGATTGCAGAGTAAATTTTCCGGAAATACTTTTCGTTATTTCACCCGCCGCGGTTATATACCCCGGCGGGTGTTTTGATTTTATACCCATTATTTTTACAGCTTCGGGGTGTCTGCAACAAGCGCTGCCGAAATTTACGGGGGGATAAGGCTTGCAATGCCCTATCATATAGTATAGAATGAACTTATAACAACAAGACAGACGGATATGCGAGGTTTAACAAAAGAATATCAACAGCTCATGTCTTTGGCCATGCAGGGGGATGAAGAGTCCCGCAAACTGTGTATCCAGATTGAGTATGAGATGAGTCAAGAGGGGCTGAATCCGCTCTGTTTGGAATGGGCGCATCAATATGCCGTGGCCGGGGATTTATATTGCCGCATGGTCTATATGGAAAATGCGCTTGCCGGCAATGTAGATGATGTTGATTGGCAAGAGCTGGAAGCGTGGTGCGAGGCGATGGTGCTTGAAAAACCGGAGCTTGGCTATTTCATGCAGGCTTGTTTGTACGAATGCGATAATGACCAAATCGCCGATGAAGAGCGCATGCTTGATAGCCTACTCAAGGGGTACGAGGCCGGCAGTATTCAATGCGGTTTCCGCCTCGCCGTGTATTATTGGGAAAATGAGCCCGAGCAACACAGCGCACAAGAGATTCGCGACATGATGGAGCAATGCAAAGATGCCATCAACTCCGCAGACCAATACAGCTTGTTGGCAGAGGTATGTGATGCCCAGGGAGATTTGGCATCGTCGCTCAGTTACTTGAAACGTTGGCACAAAGAAGACCCCAAAGATCCCATTGCCTGTTTGCACATAGCATGGCGCTATATGCAGGGAGAAGGGATTAAAGCCAATCCGGAAAACGCACTTAAATATTATCAAAAGGCGGCCAATTTAGGGAGCGATTTCGGCCTGTACAAAGTGGGCGCCATGCATTTGGCCGGCGAGGGCTGCCGCCGCAATGTAAAACGTGCCGTGGACTATCTGCAACGCGCCGTACAACAAGATTCTGCCGAGGCTTGCGGCGTGCTCGGGCGCATGTATTGGGAGGGCAAAGACGTGCCCGCCGATACGCAAAAAGCCATTACCTATTTGAGCAAAGGCGCTGAGCTGGAGGATGCCCAAAGCTGCTTGCTGCTGGCCCGTTTGCATTATATGGGCTCAGGTGTTGAGCAAGATGCCGAGAAAGCCGCTCAGCTGCTTGATACCGCTCGTATGGCCGCTATAGAGGTCGATGAAGAGTTTGCGGCTACCTTGCGCAGTGTTGAAACCTATGCCACCGGCAGGGGCATGCCCATTACCTCCGCTACCGGCGGCCCCATAACCGAGGCTGATATGCAGCGAGCCATTGAAAATAACGACTTTGCAGAAATTGCCGACCGCCTCTACATGCGCCTTTGTCAGTACCCGTATGATGAGGAACTGCTGCGCATGGCCCGATTCTTGCTGCATCTCAAAGTGATGGACGAAGAGCAGGTGAGAGACTATATCTCCATGCTGCGCAATTTTGCAGATGAAATCCCCGAGGTTGCCATGATGCTGGGCGACATGTATTACCACGGCGACGGTGCCACGCGCAACGCCAGATCTGCCATGTTGTTCTACCAAAAGGCACTTGAGTTCGGGGCCGATGCTGAGGTGATTTTGCGTATCATCCTCGGCTTGCATGAGGAGGAGCTTAAAGGCGGCCGTGAGGAAGTGCCCGCTTGGCTGGATGAAGTCCCCCATGCAGAGGGCAATACCGCCCCCCTGTATTACATGCTGGGCCTGCTGCACAGCGTGGGCCTGTATGTTGAGCAATCCGTCGAAAAAGCCGCAGAGATGTTCCACCTCGCCACCGAGCAAGGCTTTGAAGCCGATTACGAGGCTGACTTGCAAGCCTGGCAAAGCGGTAGCAAAACCCTGCGCGATTGCGTCTTGCCTCTGTAAAAAAACGCTTACCCCCTTTATACCACCCAAAAGGCTGACTTCGTAAGAAGTCAGCCTTGGACCCTTGGAGAATAGTACGAAAATTCGGATTGGTGGGGGCCGGGAAAGCTGCGCAACAGTCCCAGTTTTATTCTTTCTGCACCTTGCTTCAAATCTTACGTATATGTAAGAAAAAGCTTATTTTATCCACTATTGGCTTCATTTTATTCCCTATATGTAATATTTTGTTCTCGCAACACCACTATTTGGGCTTCTTCTCCTCCTCGCCTGAGAGGGCAAAGGCTTGGCGTAGCCCCATGCCGAATACTACGGCAAGGAGCAGCTCAAGGAGTTGAGAAAACTTGCCGGGAGAAAGGGTTTTGTGTGGAATAAGTTATAAGCTGTTTCTTCCCCTTATACGGAGAGACGGTTCTATGATTTACGGATACATTCGAGTAAGCAGCGACAAGCAGACTGTTGAAAATCAGCGGTTTGAAATATGCCATTTTTGCGAAAAGGAAAAACTGAGTATTGACGGATGGATAGAGGAGACCATAAGCGGTACCAAATCATATCAAAAACGGGCTTTAGGAGACTTACTGGATAAGATAAACAAGGACGATCTCATCATTTGTTCAGAGCTTTCGCGATTAGGGAGAAATCTGTTCATGATTATGGAAATTTTGAATATCTGCATGAGCAAAGAATGCCGGGTCTGGACAATTAAGGATAATTATCGCTTAGGGGATGATATTCAGAGTAAAGTGCTGGCCTTTGCTTTTGGATTATCAGCGGAAATAGAGCGTAATTTGATTAGTCAAAGAACCAAAGAGGCGTTATCTAGGAGAAAAGCGGAGGGCGTAACATTGGGGCGACCGATAGGGCGAAAAAACGCACCAACCAAATATAAACTATCAGGGAAGAGAGAGCAAATCGAAAAGTGGCTGAAAAAAGGCATCTCGAAAAGAAAAATAGCGAAGAAGTTGGGGGTTGATCGAAATACTCTTGATAGATTTCTAAAAAATCAGGAGGTACAATAATGAGCGATTTTGTGCAGCAACATGCCGTGAAGTGTAGCTTTAATTCCTCAGATAGCTGGATTATTCTCTCTCCTATAGAACAGAGTATTAAGAACAAAATCGAAGCCATTGGAAAACCACTCAAGGAGTGGGACATCCAAATTAACTATGGCATCAAGACGGGCTACAACGATGCATTTATCATCAGTACAGATAAAAGAGAGGAGATTCTCAACAACTGCAAGGATGATGAGGAGCGAGCTCGAACTGCTGACCTTATACGACCGATTCTTCGAGGCCGCGATATTAAGCGTTATGGGTATACTTGGGCAGATTTGTGGTTAATCAATGCACATAACGGAGTCAAAGGAAGAATCCCACGAATCCGGATTGAAGAATATCCAGCACTAAAAGCCCATCTTGACGAGTACTGGGATAAAATTTCCACTCGGGCCGATAAAGGCGAAACACCATATAACCTACGTAACTGCGCTTATATGGAGGATTTTTCTAAGCCAAAAATTGTATGGGGAAATTTAAACTTGAGGGCGAGTTATGTCATGGTTGAGGAGAACTGTTTTGTGAACGCTCCATCCCCCATTATTGTCCCTGGAAGCAAGTATTTATTAGGCATACTTAATTCTCAATTGGCTGACTATTACATTAGGCGATTAGGAGTAACAAGAAATGGGGGATATTTTGAATATAAACCTATGTTTGTGGAGAAGATTCCTGTCCCCCACGATGTGGACCAAGACATCAAGCAAACTATGGAAAAGCTAATTGATAAAAAAGATGAAAACGAGATTGATAAACTTGTGTTCTCTATTTATGGATTAAGTTCAGAAGAACAAGAATATATTACTTCTTTAATTTCTTAGTGTCTGTTAGTTTTAAGATTTCTTTCTTCTTGTTATTGATAAAGCTCTCAATGAAGTCTATTTCTTCTTTTGTGAAATCAAACAGGCTATATATCGACACGTCATCAGCAATATGTTCGATTGGAGGGCAAGGTGTTTCTTCAATATATTGTTGTCGCATTTGCATGCCTCCATCATCCAGAATAGCAATATTCTTAAAATAGTAGTATGTTGCAAGCTCAGAATTCAAATATAAGCACAATTTATCTATATTCTTTCCTGTAAAAAAACATAAACTATCTACAACATAGAATCCGGCATCCGCTTTTGAGAATCTAGGGAAAGAATCTACCTCCGTTTTGGAAATACGCATCAAGCGAGACCATACAATTTTTGGCTTAGAAAAATCCTCCTAATAAACAAAATATTAGAGAGGTGGATAGAAATTTTCAACATAGCTGATTTCATCTTCTAATAATCCAACCATATCATATATAATTCTATTAGCCTGCTGAGATAATTGAGTGGATGTCAAACTTCCACTCACAAAAGCTGTTACTAAATCGTTGTATTGTTGCAGTACTTGTTGTTCTGCCTTTGGAACAAGAAGTTCCTGTATGGTAAATTTCTTCCATCTTACGGTTCCTACGCCAGTCGTAGTACCAACTTTGGAGAAAAACCATTCTGTAAGAGGTGAATTCAATACGCATAATAAATAAGGCAATTTGTCGCCCGTCATCAGGAAAGTAGTTGCTTCAGGAACATATTTACCGTTTGCATCAAATGCGAACTTACTCCTATCAGAAATTTCCCCCCATGTAATTTTTGGTTGATTAAAATCCTCCCAATAACTTATGCTATCCTGAGTCTCAAACCATTTGTTATTTGTCTTTTTGCGCGCTTTTACCTTTTCTCCTTCAATGATGTGCGTTTTTCCTGTTTGCTCAAGCCTTTCTTTTCCTATAGATAAAAGGTAGCTCTTTACTGCCGGGAAATCATCAATATTGTAATGACGAGACGGGAATGTCGCAATGAGCCACAAATCAGCCCAAGTATACCCATAACGCTTAATATCGCGGCCACGAAGAATCGGTCGTATAAGGTCAGCAGTTCGAGTTCGCTCATCCTCCGTACTGCAATTAGCCAATATTTCATCTCGTTTCGCAGTGGAGATGATGAAGGCCTCATTATACCCGGTAAGAACGCCACGATAGATTTTTATATCCCACTCCTTGAGTGGTTTTCCTATGGCTTCGATTTTGTTCTTAATACTCTGTTCTATGGGAGAGAGAATAATCCAGCTATCTGAGGAATTAAAGCTACACTTCACGGCATGTTGCTGCACAAAATCGCTCAAATTATCAACGCCGGATTTCGGCAGAGTAATGCTTGCCGTCTTTCCTTGATTCTCATCCTTTGAGAAGAGAAGAATGTTTGTATCTACTGTAGCATTCTTGAATACTTGATATCCACCACAATCAATCAGCAATTTGGGATTTGTGTTATTTGCTAGGAAAGAGCGAAGCGATTGCCCATAAGCGGCACGCATCCATTTATTTGAAGTAATGAAACACAAATGCCCTCCTTCTCGTAACAGATTCCATGCTTGTTCATAGAACAGGCAGTAAATGTCACCAGACTTGGCAAATGATTTATACCCACAAGATTTGTACAGATTACCAAGATAGCCTTCGTTTTCCTGTAGCTGAATGTATGGAGGATTGCCAATGATGATATCAAAGCCGGCATTGCGTTGTTTGCCAAGAACATCACCAAAGAAAGTATGCCAAAGGAAGAACTGATTATTGGGTATATCAATAGCAGTCAATGCATCCTGAATGTCACGAGATGTACCTTCACCCGAAAAACGGATGTATTCCCTGATAGTAGAAGTAATGGCCGAGCGAACATTGTCTTTCTCTCGATGAGAGCTGATGTTAAAGTACGCCCGGATTAATTCCTGCATTTTTTCTTGAGCTCCGGATTCGTCAAATATAAATTCCGTTTGTATGGCATCGGCTGCAAACCCAAAGCTTTTCTGTCTACCATTTTGTCGTCTCTGCTTCTGCCCAAGGCGACTCAGGTCACACCCCATGTAGGACTCTCTTAAACTGTCGCCCTGCATAATTTTGTAATCCAGATTAGGCAAGGGAGAGGGGGAATCCTCGTCCACGACAATAGAAAGCCAGAATCTCAGTCTAGCTATATCAACAGCACCTTTCTCTATATCGACGCCGTATATATTGTTGCTGATGATATTCTTCTTAAGCTCCGCTCTGTTTTGAGGAGCATCTGCTAGTGCTTCACGACAGCGCAACAACTCGTTAAGCAAGCCCATAGGGAATGCTCCAGAGCCAATTGCCGGGTCACATATCTTTACACGCGTCAGAGCAGCCAATAATTTTTCTTTTTGGTGAGAGGGTAAAGTTGCGACTCCCTCTTCAGGATTATTAACTAAGGCTCGAATATTATTCAAGGAAAACTCTGTTGTCTTATGAAGATAGGCAATCAGAGATTCTCTGCACATATATTGAACAATCTCCTTAGGCGTATAGAAGGCTCCCTTATCCTTATTGTCTTCAAGCAAGTTCTCAAAGATTTTACCAAGCATTTCCGGGTCTACCCCAACCTCTGCATCGTTCGGGTCGTTTTCGTCAATCGTGAAATTATACTCACCGAAGAACTTGAGCAATCGGGTAAAATAGCTTTCCGGGAATACAGTCTCCGGAACATCATCGGCTTCTCGCTCGAATAAACCGCCATTCAAATAGGGAATTTGTGCCCATTCCGTCAACAATTTAATATCCCACCCCTCTTTGATGAAAACAGATTCGCGCTCCTCATGCTTGGTATTCATGATACCAAAGAAAAGGGGTTCTAATACGGCATCTAAGTAATTTTCTTTTTGCTCAGACCGTTCGTAAAGATTCCACATGTAATTCAAATCTCCAGTCATCCACCCCTTTCTTTGTAAGAAGTGAAGGAAAGTAATACGTCCCATCATCTTCTTGATGTAATCTCGAACGCGTTTTCCGTCATTCGCAAAGGCTCGGGCAAACATCTCGTTAGGCTCGTGCTTCTTGACCTCTTTCCATTTGCCGCTGACCTTTTCATAGCGACAACCTGTTATATACTGCACAAAATCAGCATAGAGCTCTCGATACTTGTTGAAGAATTCTTCAGACAGAGCTTCTACTGAGAATGCATCTAAAAGGTTTGCAAAAGAAGCACCTTTCTCTTGTACTTTAGCAAATCTTGCTATTGGGGTTCGATACGTAAGCTCTTCCTTGCCGAATACATAGGTGTAGCGTTTTGGTTCCGTACTTTCTTCTTTAATGTCAGAAATTAGAGAGAAGCGCCAAGCTGCCCCACTATTGAACACTACCAAGGCCGCATCAAAGAGCCCCCATTTAGGGTTGATAAAGCTCTTCACTAGATTTCGCAAGCCTACTTTTTTCTTCTCCACTGAACCTTGCTTAATATCATAGTAGAACAAGCCTATAGTATAATTATCAGAGGTATCTACGGAACCTATATGATAGCCATTAACATCGTCACAATTGTTATCAAGTGATTCCCAATCAAGCAAAAATTGAGCGTTCTTGGCTTCACTAAATATATTGCGGAGTAGTGTTATCCACTTGTCTTTATTAAAAGCAGATTGGAATAAGGTCTTGAATTCGACGTTAGAGAACTTGGCCATAAGTGTACATTAGATAAAAGTTTCAGAAATGATAATACCCGGGGCTGTATTATCTATTGCTGAAATAGGTGAGGTTTTGGAGTCATCAGCGTTATATTCTTGAGCTAAAGCCAGCAAAGAAGGCAAAACTTGGTGAGCTTTATATGTTTTCGACAACTTAACTACCTTTTTGGGTAAAGGAGAATATACTCCCTCTGTTATAAGGGCAATAAGTCGGTCACACAGGCTATTTGCCTGAGAATCCGTTAAGAGGGTTCGTTTCAACATTCTGAGATACTTTAACGCCTCTAACGATTTCTTATCCATATCTGCGGGCTTAATCGAGACTAAATTTGTGGCCTCTATATGTTCAGACCTGAATTTTTGTAAAGCTTTGTTGACGTGTTCAAAATGACTAGTTTCCTGAGTACTATTCGCTGGAGCAGCTTCTTCATCAGGCGTTGCTTTGATGTACTCAACGGCTTCCAACAGGTCTATGGCTCTTGCCTCGTCACGGTCTGAGCAAAGATAATATTCAGTTTTGATAGGAGAAGAGATGAACGCGACCGATTTTCCTGCGTGCTTCTCAGAGCGACGCATTACTCGGCTCTTTTTGGGTAATGCCTTAATTTTGTGGTAGTATGCTCTATCCGTATTGTAAAGCTCACGCACTTCTCGAAGTAATGCCAATTTTCTGTCAATGACATCAGTAACCTTGCTATCATAAAGCTCAAAGTGTTTCACGATTTCCTCTCTCGAGAATATCTGAGCATCTTCACCTAACGCTGAATGAAAACTTTGCAGTTTGATGAGCGCGTTTTTGTAAAGGCGAATCTCTTTATCGCCCTGACTGGAGGGGTAAAAGAGAAAATTGTGAATAGTATCTGCTGTGGAACCGATACGATTAACACGTCCTATACGTTGCATGAGCCGGCTCGCATTCCATGGCGAATCGTAATTAATGATGACATTCGCTCTGTGCAAGTTAACGCCTTCTGCCAGGACATCGGAAGTGAGGAGAATATTGTACTGCCCGGCATCCTCGGGATGATTTGCATCAAAGTTTTTCTTGATGCTTTCTCCATGCTTATTGCGGTTGGAAGCGGTCACAAGAAGCACGTCTGTTCTTCCAATCCTTTGGCTTAAAGCAGAGGAAAGGTAGGTAAGAGTATCTACACTTTCTGAGAAAACTACTAACTTACCAGAGGGATTGATGTTCGTAGAAAGATATTTCTGCTGCAGGTCTTGGCAAAACAGGTCAAACTTAGGGTCATCCGTGATATGTTTCCATTTTTCAATGAGGGCTGCTAATATGTCCCTGTCTTGGTGTAACATATCGATGAATTCTGGTTTGAAATCATCAGAAGCAAAGCGGATTTCTTCTTCCTGATAGCCCTTTTCCAGAGCAAGCTCAACAATTTGCTCCAGTTCCATATCTTTCTCCTGTAATCGCTTTACATTCAGTTCCGGTGCAATGATAACAGTATTTTTATCAAACATCGTTATCATATCGCAGGTGATGCGGTGGAGTGTCTTCAGGGATTTTTTGAACGCATAGAAGCTACTTTCAAGTCGCTTAACCATGTGAACACGATAGATGCCAGCCAAAGTGCGCCCCATTTGTTCGGCGTTTTTGTACTTTGTACGGCTCTTGTCCTTCAGAAATTCGATAGCTCGGTATCGCGCATAAGTAAGGTGTTCCAGAGCTTCCTCGTCAGTCAAAGCTGTGAGAGTGGCATAAAAAAGCTCACTTGTAGTAGAATCCATTTGATAGATTCTCTCCTGTGGCTGCGCAATATTTGGGAACTTAATACCTTGTTTCTTAATGTCGGCTTTATATTCCGGGTCATTCTGAATGTTTGTTCTCGTTCTGCGCACTGTAATTTTGTCAATGACCTTAGATCGGATTTCCTCGTACAGGTCTTCTACTTCTTCCGTAACATTTCGTTTATCTCGCTCAGCCATTAACGCCTTGTACTTTGCAATATAGGGAGCAAAGAATGCTTTTATATTAGGCACACCATCAATAGTGCAACTGCGACTATTCTGGAAAAGCAACAGCAAATTCAGAAAATCATCAGGGCGATTGTTGATGGGAGTAGCGGAGAGAAGTATGAGCTTCTTCTGTGTGTTTTTCAGCATCCCAGGGTAATAACATGGTGCTTTGCATATTTTTTGCAACTCATCATATTTTCCCGCCACATCGCTACGGAAGCCGTGCGCTTCATCCACTATAATCAATGAAAAATCCTGCGCATCCCGGTATTGGTCTTTACCCTCGAGGATTTTGGAAAGACTACCATTGGTAATGAACTGAGCATTACGGAAGATGCCGAATTGTTTGAATGTACTGCGCCAGCTTTCAGCAAGTGCAGGTGGATGAACCACAAGAATATGGGTATCGCGTCTCCCGTTTGCTTCAATAAAGCGTTTGGCAATCATGGTGGCAATCATGGTTTTGCCTAATCCCACAACATCAGCGAGCAGAACGCCGTTATGTTGCATCATCATTTGATATCCCTGTATGACTGCATCTTTCTGATATTTCAGGTCTTTTACACCGGGAGGAAGCTGCGTGACAAAATCGTCTTCCACTTGGTCGCCAAACGTATCTATGAGAACCTTGATGTAAATCTCGTATGGAGAGGGCTGGTAACCAAGATAAGTTTGCTTCCGGCATTTTTCTATATCCTCATTAGACAAGGGAATGGATTCATCCCAGAGCTTATTGAACTCGTCTATGCAATACTTAACATCATCATAGTCTTTCATCGCAACATTGAGCTCATAGCGCGGGGCTGCGGATAAGCCAAGCCCAGAGTCAGAAATGTTGGATGACCCCATGATTACCCAGCCGTCGCTGTTCTCGTTGTGGTCATGCGGTAGACATAAATAGAACTTAGCATGGAGATTCTTCGTGGGATGTATACGCATTTGTAGACGCCCAGTAGATAAGTCGTCAAACATTTGAAGGATTCCATTTTCTACTTCTGCCGAATAGTTTGCGTTGATAACATCTTCACAAAAGTCCTGTTTGTATAAGTCTTTAGCCTTGTCAGGTTCAGCCAGCATCAATAACGCCTTGTTATGTTTGCGGAAGATCTCATCCACGTTAATTCCTACAAGAATCTTTATTTCATCAACATTATCCAATTCGCTCCGCAATTTGAAGTACCCTGAAGAGCGGAAGAAACCCGCAACCGCAAGGAATCTATCAAAATTGGACATGCTCCCAGCAATCCCTTGAAGTTTGTCGAAAAGAGAGTGATTGATGTTATTGAAAAACTTTGTAGCCATGCTATGTGGTCATTCTACCACATTCGAGACTTCGACTCAAGGGGGCAATCCGCGCAAAAGTCATATTTTCTAAAAATTATGACCTTATTTGATACCCCTTCATGCCGGAGCTTCTTCTGAAAAATGCTATTTTCTTTACTACTAGTTACTTTTGTGCTAAATTTCTTGCCAACGACTAAATAGAGACATGACAGGCCAGGAATGCAAATTCGTAAAATACATGGAGGGATCAGACAAACGATTCGTCATCCCTGTATACCAGCGTAACTACGACTGGAAAATCGAGAACTGCAAACAGTTGTATGATGACCTTGTCAAAATCATAACAGAAAAGCGCCGGAGTCACTTCTTTGGAAGTATTGTGTCTAAATACAATCAGGATAGCAACGGGGAGTACCTGATTATTGATGGCCAGCAGCGCTTGACTACAGTCTCACTTCTGTTTCTTGCCATGTACAATCTCTTGGATAAGGGTGTACTCGTGGCTGATGCTGACAATCTGAAACAACGTATTTATGATGAATACCTTGTCGACAAATACCAGCCAAAAGAGAAGAGGCTCAAACTGAAGCCGGTGAAGCACGATAGAATGGCTTTTGATAAACTGTTTGCTGACTCCTCTGAACATATTAGAGATTCGCACTTAACGGTTAACTATAACTATTTTTACGACCGAATAAAAGACCAAGAAATATCAATCGATGATTTATTCCGCGCTATTCAAAAGCTGGATGTCATCAATATTGGTTTGAATAGCGAAGATAATGCTCAGCTCATATTTGAAAGCCTGAACTCTACGGGGCTCGAATTAAGCGAAGGCGATAAAATCAGAAATTTCATTCTGATGGGGCAGCCTGCGCAAGAGCAGGAGGATTACTATGAGAAATATTGGAATAAAATTGAGCTCTACACCAGATACGAGGTAAGTGCATTCATTCGCGATTACCTTAGCGTCAAACAGCAATCTATTCCGCCTCAGAAAAAAGTTTATTCCATATTCAAGGAGTTTGTCAGAGCCAAGAACTATGAGACGGAGCAGCTCTTAGCAGAAATGTTACAATATGCAAAGAGATATGGAATCCTCTTGGGAGATGAAACTGCATGCAGAACTCTAAATGCCTGTATTAAGCGATTAATTCGACTGGAAACGACGGTAACAAGACCTTTCTTCTTAGAGGTGCTTCGCTTATACGATGAAAGCAAGCTGACTATCGAAGATGTTACACAGGTATTCCTGATAGCGGAGAATTATGTGCTGAGACGTAATATCTGCGATTTGCCAACAAATTCGCTTAATAAAATCTTCCTCATGTTGCATAGCGAGATAGTTCGCTACGAGTCTAATGAGGAGAATTATGCAGAAAAATGCAAGTTCGCGCTACTGGCGAAAAAGGATAAGGCCAGATTCCCTGATGACAGGGAGTTTGCAACTGCTTTTGTGAGCAAGCCTGTATACAACATGTATCCCAAGAATAAGGTTTACATATTCGAACGCCTTGAAAACAGCGGGTCAGCCGAGGATAAAGACATCTATCGTCATTGCGATGCAGGAGATTACTCCATCGACCATATCATGCCTCAGATTTTAACGCCTACATGGAAACGTGAGCTAGGCGAAAATCACGAGGCTATTCATGCAGAATGGCTTCACAGAATTGGCAACCTTACGCTAACCGCATATAATTCAAAGTACGGCAATTCATCTTTCATGGATAAGCGAACCATGAAGAATGGATATGATGAAAGCGGCATCCGTTTGAATGTGTGGATTTCTAAAAAAGACCGCTGGACTTTGTCGGAGATCGAGGAGCGAAGCCAGTTGTTAGCACAGAAAGCCTTGTCTATTTGGCCTATGCCCGCAACCATGTATATGCCAGCCGAAAAGCAGATGACTCCGTACACCTTGGAAGATGCTCTACTGATGACCGGACGCTCAATAGTAAGATTTGCTTTCAAAAATAGCGAGCAGCCTGTAACAAGCTGGGTGGAAATGTATAAGACTGTTCTCAGCCAAATCTACGCTGAGGATAGAACCATCATTGAGACATTGGCTGCCTCTGATAATAAATACAGCCTAGAGTCTAATTTTAGTTTCTCCGAAGATGCATTCAGAAGAAGCGAGCCCATCGGCAAAGGCATATACGTTTGGACGAATAATGACACCCAGCACAAGCTCGGCGTCTTAATAGAGCTCTTTAAGTTATACCAGATTGATTTCAGCGATTTAGTGTTCTATCTTCGCGATGAGGTACCAGAGCAAAACACGCTGCTGTAACGACTCAAAAGACTCTAAGCAATCCCCGAACAAGGCGAGATTCTCTGAGAGTGTCACCGTTCGGTTGAAAAATACTCCATTTAATCCAAGAAACCGAATCAGAAAGCAATCTGGTTCTTTATTCGCATGTGGCGCTTTACCAAAAGTAATGGCATCACCGAGGGATTTCATAGAAAAATGAAACTGATTCAACGCCGCGGATATGGTTATTGCAATTTTCAAAACTACCGGTTAAGAGTATTAATCGAATGTGGGCGTCTTTTTTATTGTTATGTACAAAAAAGAACAATAAAGTGAAAAAAATGCACTTTATGAAAGTTGAAGGTTCTTGGTTCTTCGTCTAATATTGTGGAGTTTTTGGGCTTGCCCCAAGAAATATAGGGCGATAAACTAAAAAAAGACCTGCTTTCCAAATCGTATCGGAAAGCAGGCTCGGTGAATACCCTTTGAGAAGGGTACGTTTCCGAGGACGAGGGGAAAAACAAGAAAGAACTTAAAACCTTATCTATATGTGTTTTATAAAATCCGACAGAGCGTTT
The DNA here is from genome assembly GCA_017549485.1 of Akkermansia sp. Taxonomy (GTDB): domain Bacteria; phylum Verrucomicrobiota; class Verrucomicrobiia; order Verrucomicrobiales; family Akkermansiaceae; genus Akkermansia. Next base: position 54,432 of record JAFYUT010000064.1, on the reverse strand, counting down.
AAGGTGGGGCTTTTAGGCTTTTTTCATTTTTTCGCCATCCTCCCCTTGACAAATTCTGTACTGCATGTATAATGATTGCAGATAACCTCCCCCGCTTAGGGTTGGAATCCGTTGATTCCTTCAACTGCGAACATGGGGAGGGTTTTTATTTTGTATGGAATACCTTAAGCCGCATCTCTCCCTTTCCCAACAAGTCGCTCTGCTTCAGCAGCGTGGGCTTGTGGCGGATGCGACGCTTTTGACCTCGCGTCTGAGGAATGTGGGATATTACCGCTTCAGCGCCTATCTACACCCTTTCCGTGTCCGAAACTCAAACGGACAGATAGCGGACAACTATGTTCCCGGCACAACGCTGGATAAAGTGTGGTCGCAATACCTCTTTGACCGCAAGTTGCGTTTCCTGATGATGGATGCTATCGAGCGTATAGAAGTTGCCCTCCGTAGCCAGATTGCGTATCACCATACTGCGGGACAATCGCCGTTCGCCTATGCACAGCAAACGTATTTCCCGCATTGGAAAGGGTATATTCAAAGCTTGGAGCGTGTCCGCGTCCAACGAGATAAGCATGGCAACGTCAAGCAAAGCGGGGTTGATTTTATTGACCACTTCTTCAACAAATACGGCGATAAGCATGATTATCTGCCGTTCTGGATGGCTGTTGGAGTAATGGATTATGGCACGGTGGTGCATTTCTACTCCCACTCTCGGAAGAAAATGCAGAATCTTATCTCTTCCCTATGGGGCACCGATGCCAAGACTCTCTATACCTGGCTGACATCCTTGCGAGTGTTGCGCAACGATTGCGCTCACCATGCCCGCATCTGGAATAAAACCTTCCTGACTGTCCCCCGCATGAATAACACCCCGGCCTTGCCCTGGGATTACGTCTATTCCGACAAAGCCGGCAAGTGGGTCAGACCCACCGCCAGCCTGGCCGGGGCAGCATCCATGCTCCAATCGCAAGCTAACCTTGCCCCGCTTCTGTTCATCTGCCGTTATCTGCTCAAACAGGTGGCACCCTCCTCCCAATGGCACGTACGCATGCAGCAATTCCTGCATGATTCACAACAGCAAGGCATTCCCCTCCACAAAATGGGCCTGCCCGCGCATTGGGAACAACACCCACTGTGGAAGTAATGCAATCGGCCAATCATTGTTGACCGTGTTCCTCGGCATCTTGTATATTTGCCCATCTTTTTTTATTATCATGTGGCAATGTATCGCACTCAACATGCGGCACATTGTTACACTGCGATAAACTGCCGCAATAACAGCATTAAAGCAAAAAACACAAACCGTTTACTGTATTACGCGTAGGCAATTCTTGCACTCTGGCACGAATCGGTCTTGCTTCAACCCGAGGTAGGAAAACAGTACAACGAAAAAGGCTGACTTCGTAAGAAGTCAGCCTTGATACACGAGAAGAGATTCGAACTCCTGACCAACTGTGTGTAAGACAGCCGCTCTACCACTGAGCTACTCGTGCTTTGCACTGGGTGCGCCGCAATTGTAGCAGCTTTTGGATTTGATTGCAAGCTTTATTTTGCAAAAAGTGCAATTTTTTATGATTTTTTTGCAAAAAAGAGGCGCAAATGGGCTTTTGGGGCCCGATTTGCGCCTGAAAATGGATTATTTACCCTTATTTTACTTGGTGACGAGGCTGTGGCCGGTCATTTCAGCGGGCTGGGCGATGCCGAGCAAGCTGAGGAGGGTGGGGGAGATATCGGCCAAGATACCATCGCTCATCTTCACTTGGTCTTGGTCGGGGCCGCAGTAGATGAGGTCAACCAAGTTGGTGGTGTGAGCGGTGTTGGGGGAGCCATCGGGGTTGAGCATGTTCTCGCAGTTACCGTGGTCTGCGCAGATGAGGCAGCAGCCACGGAGCTCAAGAATCTTGTTCACGCTCTTCTCCAGAGCCTTGTCAACGGCCTCGCAGGCGGTGATACCGGCCTCAAGGTAGCCGGTGTGGCCTACCATGTCGGGGTTGGCAAAGTTCATGATGGCGATATCATAGTTGGCAATGGCATCCACAAACTTGTCAGCCACCTCGCCTACGCTCATTTGGGGCTTGAGGTCGTAGGTAGCCACCTCGCGGGGGGAGGGAACAAGGATGCGGTCTTCGCCCTCGAACTGGGTTTCTACACCACCGTTGAAGAAGAAAGTAACGTGGGCGTATTTCTCCGTCTCGGCAATGCGGAGCTGTTTAAGGCCGGCGGCGGCAATTACCTCGCCGAGGATGTTGGTGAGCTGCTCTTGCTCGAACACCACGGGGGTGGGGTAGCAAGCCTCGTACTCAGACATGGTGATGTAGTGTACGTGCGGGTGGGCACCGCGCTCAAAGCCGTCGAAATCATCGTAAATGAAAGCGCGGGAAAGCTCGCGGGCGCGGTCGGCGCGGAAGTTGAAGAAGAATACCACGTCTTCGTCGCGTACGCGCTGCGTGTCGGCCTCGCAGAAGATGCCGGGCTTGAGGAATTCGTCTGTCACGCCCTCTGCATAGCTCTTTTCTGCGAACTCTGCGGGGGTGCAGGTGCATGCCTCACCTTGACCGAGCACTATGGCGTTCCATCCGATTTGCACGCGGTCCCAGCGCTTATCGCGGTCCATAGCGTAGAATCGGCCTACTACGGTAGCAATCTTGGCACCATAGGGGGCAATGGCCTCTTGAAGCTGAGCCAAGAAACCGGCGCCGCTCTTGGGGTCTGTGTCGCGGCCATCGGTAATGGCGTGAATCATAATGTCTTTCACGCCGGCCTCGGCAGCGATTTTCACTACGCCGATGAGGTGATCAATGTGAGAGTGAACACCGCCGTCGGACACAAGGCCGAGAAGGTGCAGGCGGGTACCTGCGGCCTTGGCGAAAGCCTCGGTGATAACGGGATTTTTGGCAAGAGAGCCATCATTGATGGCGTTGGTGATGCGGCAGAGGTCTTGGAACACAACGCGGCCGGCACCCAAGTTGAGGTGGCCTACCTCGGAGTTACCCATCTGACCATCAGGCAAGCCTACATCTTGGCCGGATGCACCCAGCATGGAGTGCGGGCAGGTGGCCAACAGCTTGTCGGTGAAAGGGGTGTCGGCGAGCACGGTGGCATCACCGGTCTGCTTGGCAGCCTCAGGCCCCTGAGGGTTGCGGCCCCAACCGTCGCGAATTATCAATACTACGGGTTTGTTTGCCATGGGGCTATTTTACCACGTTTCATTTCGTTTGTGAAGCCCGAATTCAATGATTCGCGCAGTAAAAGTTTTCTTGCCTTTGCCGTAAGCCGCTCGGCAAGGTGTTTTTCTTGCCCAAAATGCCGTTCTCTATAAGTGTTTTGCCTACTTAGGGGGAGAAAAAATGCAAAAACCTATAAAAAGCATAGCAAAAATAGGATAATAGGCTTGCAATTCCTATTTGTTTAATGTAAATTCTGCCGCGTCTAAGTCATGACGTATATGAAAAGAGCCATAATATTACTGAGTATACTCGCCGGAGCCGGCACCGCAGCAGCCACAGATACCTTATGGGTATATGGGGTCAATGAACACGGTGGTTGGTATGACGCTGACAAGACTGATAAAACAGCAGATTACAATAAATGCTGGGCCGCAGTATCAGCTAACCTGATTAACTGGTGGCAGTCTCAATATGTGGTGCCGTATGCCCACATACCGACGGGTGATGCCGTGTGGCAAACATATAGGGATAACTCATACGCGGTGATGAGCAACATACAGGTGGGGGTAGATTGGTGGTGGACGGGTGATGTGTCCGAAATGTATGAGGATTTCGGGATTGTGACCTCATTTAAGAGCGACCCCTCATATTATGCCGGAATCGGCGTGATACCGAATTATTATAGAAGTTACAATGCTGATGATTACGTGTACCATGTAGAAAGTGCGGACGTGAATCTTACGGGTGTTATCAGAACCGCGCTGCAGGGAGATGCCCGCACGGGTATCGGCATCAACTTGACCGGTAGCATGGCTCACGGTATTACGCTTTGGGGGGCTGAGTTTACGGATTTGAACACGTTGGAAGCTCTTTGGGTGACGGATTCAGACGATTATTTATACAGCTCGGGGGGAGATTTGAATCTGTTCCGTTTAGATGTAGAGTACCAAGATGGTCACATTTATTTGCCGGAATATTGGGGTGGCAGAGTTAAGGTGGATTCTTTGACTGTGTTAGATGCCGCGATGACAGATACCTGGAAGCTTGAGCGTATTCAATTGACGGCGCCGATGCCGAGGTCGGTTCCGGAGCCGGCAACTGCCACGCTGGGTATATCGGCACTTGCTGCGTTGGCTGCGCGGCGCAGGCGCTCTTAGTTGACGCACTCTTTGTTCGTGATGAAAAAAATCCCTTGTCTGCCACACTGACAGACAAGGGATTGGATTATTCAGAAAAGCGAGTAAGGCTTATCAGGCTGCGGGCGGAACCTCGGGGCCTTCGCCGTATTGGTTGGCGGGGGTGGAGGGCATGAGGCAGAGAATCAAACCGTAAATCGGGATGATGCAGAACCAGCCGGGTTTGCCGGCATCTTGCACGCGACGGAAGCTGGCGGCAATCATCGGTACAAGCAAGGCGATAGCGCCCAAACCACAGGTGATCATGTAAATGAGCACATAGGCGAGATAGAACCACCAGTACTGGGCGCGGCTGGCGCGGCCGCCGAACTTAGCGTAGTTCTTTACATTGTATACGAGAGAGGAAATAATATTCCACTCAGCAGGTGAGTTTGTTGTCATATTAGTGTTGTTGGTTGTTTGTTGTTTTTATTGGGGGGAAATGAATCAAGAGAAAGGAACACCTTGGGCGTCTTTGTCTACGGTGCAGATTTCGATGATGTTCCAAATGAACACAACGAAAGAGAGCATGCCGCAGCTCAGAACCGACATGAGTAACTGCGCTATACCCTTGCCGGTGTAACCGGCAAAGAAGTTATGAACGCCGAAGCAGCCGAGAAAAATGCCCAGCAGGATATAAGCGACGCGTGGCTTGTCGCTGCCCGCGGTTTGCACCGGGTAGGCGGGGGCGGGAACCTGCGGCATGGTTGCCACGGGGAGAATGGTGGAAATCGGTGCCCAGTTGCTCATGCCCTCCGTAAAGCAGAGGGTTTGAGAATTGATTTCACCGCGAGCCATCATATCCTTGAGGGTTGCGATATCATAGGGGCAGTGCGGGGTACAGCCGGGTTGAGTAATGTGGTTGGTTTTGTTCATGAGAGAGAGTTTATTGAGGTTGTTGTTGAGTGATACAATGGATGGCACCGCCCTCTATCACGAGGCGGCGGGCATCAAAGCCTATAACTTGCTTGCCGGGGAAACATTCTCTCAGAATGCCCAAGGCGCGGTCATCTGCTTTGGGTTGGTTGAAGATGGGTACGATAACGGCCCCATTGCAGATAAGAAAATTGGCATAACTGGCAGGCAGTTGTTCCAATCGCCAGTCTTTGGCTACCAGCGGCTCGGGCATGGGCAGGGGGATAATCTCAACCTTATGCCCGGTGGGGGTGCGTAAATCTTGAAGTCGCTCATTGTTCTCTGCCAAATTGCGATAATGCGGGGATTTGGCATCGGGCTCAACAATGGAAACGGCTGCCTCTGCCTGCACAAAGCGCACCATGTCGTCTATGTGTCCGTCCGTATCATCTCCCTCAATGCCGCAGCCCAGCCAGAACACTTGTTTGGTGCCCATCATGCGGTGCAATTCGGCCTCTACCTCCGCTTTGCTTACGCCCGGATTGCGGTTGGGGTTGAGCAATACGGCCTCTGTGGTCAGAATAAGCCCCTCGCCATTACCTTCAATGGCACCGCCCTCCAAGATAAGCTTGCTGCTTAAGCGGGGCAGTTGCAGGGAATCTGCCATGCGGGTGGGGATTTCATTGTCAAGGTTCCACGGGGCAAACTTACCCCCCCATGCGTTGAAGGTCCAGTCGGCTATCTGCATGCCACCATCACTGCGGCGCACAAAAATACCGCCATGGTCGCGGCACCATACATCGTTGGTGGGGTGGTCATACAGGGCGTAGTCAGAGACATGGCGGTTTTGCAGCAAGGCGTGAATCCCCTTGTGCAGGGCGGCAGCTGCGTTGATGCGCACTTGGGCATGCGGGGCAATCAGGGCCGCTAAGTCGGCATAGTGGCCATGCAGTTCAGCAAGCCCACCTTGCCACAGGTCATCGCGGTGCGGCCATGAGAGCCATACCGCCTCTTGTTGCTCCCATTCTGCCGGCCAATGGAGCATGGCCCCTTGTTGTGCATCAGAAATCATCTTCAAACTCCTTCTCAAATTCATCTTCGGTATCGTCTAACTCCCCGTTGTAAGGGGCATTCAGCACGGCTTGAAGGGGTGGTAATTTCTCAAACTCCTCTTGTTTGTCCCCTTTTTGCTTACCGAAAACGCCTACCTCTATCAGGTTGTATACTACTTTGCCGAAATCCACATTGGAGTTAATTCCCCAAAAACTTAAAACCTTAAAAGCCAGAGGCCCATATTCACTCAGGGCATAGCTGCAGGCCCCGGCATATAATTGTTCGGCGGTCAGATGCGTTGTTTTTTCACCTTTACCGTAATGCTCCGATGCGTAATCAAGCCCGGCACGCATAAACTCGTATGCATCCGGGGCGAATTGCGGGTAACGGAGGTTGAGCTCTTTCACCACATCTTCAAAACTGCTCGCCATGCCTACATGTTAGCAAAAGCTCAACATAATTTCAACAGCAAAAAACGCCATGTTGAAAGATGTAGCAGTTATAATGCAAAAAAACGTTGCAGCATGGAGTTAACCATATTGTTTTGCTGCTCAATTGCGGTGGTGATATCGTGTTCCAAATGCATAAGCCGGAGAGAGAATCTCCCGATTCTGCGTTGGGTGGCAGCATCCGGCAGGGGGAGCTGAATATCGGTCAGCATGTGGCGGCGCACATATTTGACAACCCCGCCCACGGCCTGCCGGCGCAGTGTGGGCAGATATTGTTGCATGAAGGCATGCAGATACGGCAGGTGCAGTAATTCCGGGTTGCGAGATTCTATGATGTAAGTGCGCTGGTAGGCATCGAACTTGCCATGGTAGTAGGTAAGCTTGAAATCTATATTGCCGCTGAGAATCAAATACTCGCCGTCAAAACTGTAGCTGTTGATACGGCGGGGTGTTTTGGCGCAGCTGAAAAACGGGTAGGCTCCATCGGCCTCGGCTGCCGATACGTTTTTTTTACCACATTGTATGTGGGCAATGTCCCCCAGTTTATAGCGGGGGAATACCTCGTCCCCATGTGCGGTATTGATTGCTTGCAAAAAGAAGCTTTCTTTCAGCTGTTGCAGGGTGTGGAGTTGGCGGTTGCGCAGCGCTAAAATGTGTTCTGTTTTCTGTAACCGCTCAATGATGTATTGCTGGCGAGCTTGGCTGCAAAGGGGTACGGGCAGATTCCCCAAGTTGTGCTGCGTAATCTGCGGTTGTGCCGCCCCGGATATGTAGGGCGTAAGGTCTGCACTTTTAATAAAATAGTACAGGTATAGGGGCAGTATATCTTCCCTTATCTCTTCCACACAAATGGCATTGGCTGTAACATAAGCCTGCGGTTGTGTGATGGTGACTGTACCGCAAGAATCACCGCGGCATGTGATGGCTATTACGGGGTGCTCGTGGTTATAGCTGTGATAACGCCCTATGATGCCGTTGGCCCCGTATACGGGGTATCCCTGTTGAGTGAACTTTTCGGCAGGCAGTGCTTTCCATTGCCTGAGGGTGCATATATCGCTGAGCCTTACCGTAGGCATAAGAGGGGGGCTTCAGTCCAGCAACAGTTCTCGTGCGTGGGCCTCTGCCGTGGCTCCACCGGTGCCCAGCATGCGCATCAGCTCAGAGACTCGGGCATCTCCGCCTACCTCATGCAAGCGAGATACCGTGCGTCCATCTGTTACCCCTTTGGAAATCAGGTAATGGTGGTTGGCCAAAGCCGCAACCTGCGGGAAGTGCGTGATGGCGATAACTTGGTGATTTTGCCCCAGCTCGCGCATTTTGAGCCCCACGGCACGCGCAATTTCTCCACCCACGTTGGCATCAATTTCATCAAACACGAGCAGCGGGGTGTCATCTTGCCCGGCCAATGCGCTCTTGAGTGCCAGCATAACGCGCGCCAACTCACCGCTGGAGGCTATCAAACGCAGTGCCTTAAGTGGTTCTCCCGGGTTGGGGCCGAACAGAAAATCCGTTTCTTCCGCACCATGCGGCCCGGGCTCGGGAAGCTCCGAGAGGGCCACCTCGAACAGCGATTGCCGGAACCCCAACTGCCGTGCATGCTCCAAAAATGCCTCTTGCAGTTTCGGGGCCGCTTTTTTACGGGAGGCCGACAGTGCCGCCGCCGCCACTTTCAGCTCGGCCTTGCGGGCGCGCTCCACTTCTGCCAGTTCTGCGAGCTTTTCTTCGCGGTTGTCAATGGCATCCAGCTTATCGCGGCAACTTTGCAGGTGTTCCAGAATAGCGGTGTAATCTGCGCCGTATTTGCGTTTCAAGGTATCAAGCAGGCTTATTCGCTCCTCCAGCCGGGCAAGCTCCATGGGGTCGCTGCTCAGGTTGTCTACATAATCTTCAATATGGGCTGAGAGGTCACAAAGCTCATCAATCAACCCCTCTACCGGGGCAAGCCACTTAGCAGTGTCGGCATCCAAGCGCTCCAAATCACGCCCTAAGCGCACCAGTTGGCGCATACGGTTAAGCACGGCGCTGTCATCGCCATCCAGAATATGAGCCATGGGCAGGGCTGTGTCTCGCAGGCGTGAGGCGTTGCGGGCGCGCTGCCAGCCGGCTTCCAAACCGCTCACTTCATCTTCTGTAAAACCGGCGCTTTCAATTTCTTGCACTTGGTGGCGCAAAAAATCCAGCTCTCGCTCATTGGCCATTTCGCTCTCTTGCAATTCACGGTAAGCTGCGCGGGCATCCAACCAAGAGCGGTATGCTGCATGGTAGGCTGAGAGCAGGGGGGCGTTTTCGGCATAGGCATCCAACAAATCCAATTGGCGCTCTTGAGAGGTGAGGGAGCGGTGGGCCTCGGGGTGGTGCATATCTACCAAGCCCCCGGCAACTTTACGCAGTAGCTGAAGCGTCACCGGGCTGTTGTTAATGAATTGGCGGTTGCCGGTCGCTGTAATGGTACGGCGCAGCAAAAGCTCGCCGTCTTCGCAAGGGGGCACCCCGGCTTCTTCCAGCAACGGGTCAATATGGGCAGAGCAGTTTAATTGAAAAGCCGCTTCTAAGCTGCATTGTGTTTCGCCACTGCGAATGCGCCCTTTGTCGGCGCGCTCCCCCATCAGCAGGGAGATACCGCCCATGATGACGGATTTGCCCGCGCCGGTTTCACCGGTGATAGACAGAAAGCCTGCCTCGGGTTCCCATACGAGTTCATCTACCAGTGCCAGGTTGCGTATCTTAAGCAGTGTGAGCATAATTTGCTTTGCGTTCTGAGGATATTATGGCATAATATCCCCCGTAATTCAAACGGAAAAACAGATGATGAAGGTACTTTTTCTCGGCAGCGGTACATCTACGGGGGTGCCGGTCATTGGGTGTCAGTGTGATGTGTGTCTCTCTGATAATCCTAAGAATAAGCGTTTGCGCTCATCTCTGCTTATTCAGTCCGAAACCACTACGATTCTTGTAGATTCTTGCCCGGATTTACGCCAACAAGCTTTGCGCCATAACCTGACAGCTATAGACGCCGTCATTTATACCCATGAGCACTTAGACCACACGGCCGGTTTTGATGATATGCGTGCGTTTTGCTGGCGCCGAGAAGACAGATTGCCCCTTTATGCCGGTACGCAATGCTTGGTGCAATTAAGCCGCATGTATGCTTGGGCTTTTTCCCCGCAGAATACCTACAAAGGCTATATCCGCCCCGATGCGCATGACCATGCCGGGCAGCCCTTTACCGTGGGAGATATTGAGATAACGCCGGTGCTTGTGCAGCATGCCTCGGTAGAGACGTATGGCTACGTGTTCCGCCATGGGGATAAATCATTCGGCTATGTGCCTGATATCAAAGAACTCCCCGCAGCCTCTGCCCCATTGTTGCAGGGGCTTGATGCCTTGGCTATGGATGCCCTCACAACGCGAGAGCACCATACGCATCTTACCGTGCACCAATGTACGCAGCTGATGCAGCAGTTGGCGCCCGCGCGGGGCTATCTCACCCATTGCGGGCATGCTGTGGATTATGACACCGCGTGTGCAGAAACGCCGGAGTTTATTACCCCGGCGTATGATGGTTTGGAGGTAGTGCTGTAAGGCTGCTTATTCGTCGTCCTTTTCAGCATCGCTGTATTCATCCTCGTATTCCTCATCAAGCTCCTCGGATTGTTCCTGTTCTTCCATCGGGAACAGCTCATTGATGCGGTTCAGTAAATCATCATGGTTGGAACTCGCGTTGGTTAATACCTCGCGTATGGAGTTGCCGTCCGTATGATTGCGGATGACCGGCAATTCCAGCATTTCCAAGAGCTGCTGTTCTTTTTTATATGAGAGGCCGGTGCTTGAGGTTAAATAGATGTTGATGCAGGAGGCTATCGTAGAGTCATGTAACTCCGTTTCCTTTTCCGATAACTCCTCATCTTTTGGCGGAACAATGTGCCCAAGCTCTATGAGCCTTTTTACGCCTTTAGCATTGAATCCTTTCAGTGCATTATACCCGACATTGTCAGTGACGGGAACCTCGGCATCTATCAGGCGTTGAATCACGTTGTGTGTATCGGGTAAGAGGGCAAGCTCTTCCAGCTCCGTTGAGGTGGCTTTGTAGCCTTTGTCCATCAAGAGCATGATAATAGACTCTGCATCTTTGCTTAAGCTGCAAGTTTCATTCTCGGCACCGTTCTTAATGTCGGTGAGGAGCCTGCCGTCATACTTTTCATTGATGTCTGCCCCCGCTTCTATCAAAAACCGCATGGCTTTCCAATTGGCCGTGTGGGCAGCCATGGATAAGACGCTGTACTCACCATCGCCTTTCAGGGTGGCTCCGGCTTTTACAAAGGCTTTCAGGCATGAGACCGGTATGTGGTTATCAGCCTCGTCTCGCGTGAGAATCTCCAGTAACCAAGGGTAATCGTTAATCTCCTCATCCCCGTTTTTTAATTTGCGCATGTGCCATACCAAATCCATACCGTTGTTGAGTTCCGTAGTTGCGGTGCGTATCAAACCGTAACTCTCCAAGCGGCCGATGGCCTCCTCAGGGGTGATATCTTTGGCGGTTGCCGGGGGCAGGGTGAGCAGTAGACTCAATATGGTATATGCGGTAGCTTTCATTGCGTGCTATTGTAGCATTTTGTTTCTCTTTGTAAAGAAAAAAAGTTATGTTTTTTTAAGTAAAAGCGCCTCCCGAACGTACGTTGGGAGGCGCTGAAAAAGAGTATGGCTGCTTTTTACGCGTTAACGGGGCATTGCTCTTTAATGGCTCGGGCGCAGTCGCGGATGAGGTTGGGGCCTTTGTAAATAAAGCCACTGTAGAGCTGCACGAGAGAGGCGCCGAGCTGAATCTTTTTAACGGCATCATCAGCCGAGGTAATGCCACCCACGCCGATGATGGGGATAGCCCCTTTCAGCTCTTTGGCGAATGCCTCAAGCGTTTCGTTGGCGCGGTTGTAGAGCGGTTTGCCGGACATACCGCCACTTTGTGCGGCGGCGGGGTGGTTCTCCACACCGATACGAGTTGTCGTGGTGTTGGAGCAGATGAGGCCATCCAGCTGGCTGTCAAGGAATACCTGAGAGAGCTCTTTGATTTGGGCTTCCTCCATATCCGGGGATACCTTCATGACAATCGGCACATAGCGCCCGGTATCGTTAGACAGGTTGGTCTGTTCGCTCTTGAGCAGGGCAAGCAGTTCTGCCGCAGGAGCGGCCTTGGCCAAATTGCAGAGGTTCGGCACATTGGGGCATGAGAAATTGATGGCAATGTAATCTGCCACAGGCCAAGCCTCTCTCATGCAAGCCAAATAATCTTTGCTTGCTTCATCATTGGGCGTTACTTTGTTTTTGCTGATGTTGACTCCCAAAACACCGTTGAAACGCTTGATTTCGCGAATGTTTTCAACGCCTTTATCAATGCCGGGGTTGTTAATACCCATGTGGTTGATAATGGCTTGCTGGGGAATGCAACGGAAGCAACGCGGTTTGGGGTTGCCCGGTTGCGGGCGCGGGGTGAGGGTGCCTACCTCTACAAAGCCGAACCCGAGCCTGCCGAAGGCTGCCACGGTGTTGGCTTGCTTGTCCATGCCGGCAGCCAGACCCACACGGTTGGGGAACTTAATACCCATGACCGTTACGGGGTCTTCTACCTTGCGCGGAGCAAATAGGGAGAGAACACGGAGCTTTTCCGCCATGCGAAGACCGGCGAGCGTCATCTCGTGCGCCGTCTCGGGATTGAAGCGGAAGAGGATACTTTTGGCGAGGTTATATAATATCGGGGACACAGTAAAGAGACCGCCCCTTGATACTACCCCATGGCAATATCAGTGGGCGGTAATGTTGTTACAGGTTGAAAGTGATTTTATAGTTTTCTGCGAACCATTGACCGAAAATGGGGACAGCCTCCTCATAATCCCACACGGGAGAGTAGGCGAGCTCGGCCTCCAGCTTGCCGGTGTCGGCGTACATCTCTACGCTTTCACCCTTGGTGAGGGGCGAGGAATGGTCTCTCTCAATGATAGCCGGCTTGCCGAGGGCGCTTTCAAGAGCTTGAATGAACGCAAGCATGGTAATCGGCTTAGAGCGGCCGATGTTGTACAAGGCATACGGGGCATGGTGCACACCTGAGGGCGGCATGGAAAGCGCCATCATCATACCATCGATAATGTCGTCAATGTAGGTGAAGTCGCGCACCAAGTAACCATCATTAAGCAGGGTGATGGGGGTGCCATCTGCAATAGCCTTGGCAATAACCATGGGTTTGGAGTCCGGGCGCCCCCAAGAACCGAATGCGGTGAAGCAACGGAACACCGTTACTGGCAAACGGTAGGCTGCGGAGTAGGTGTGGCACAGCAGCTCGGCAGCACGCTTAGAGCCGGCATACATGCTCAAGGGGGAATCTACATCGTCGTTCTCTTTGAGCGGAGACTGGGCGCGGTCACCATGCACCACATAGCTGGAGGTGAAGAAGAAGTGCTGCACAGCGCATAATCTGGCAGCCTCAAGCATGTTTTGGGTGCCGAGGGTGTTGGCATCGAAGAATGCCTCCGGTTGGGTAATAGAGGGCTTGGTGCCGGCAAGAGCTGCCAAGTGGATGATGCAGTTGAAATGACGATTCATGCACAGGCACTGCACGGCTTGGCGGTCCAAAATGTCCATGATAATGAAATCAAAGGAGCCGGCGCTGCTATGTTGCGGTTTACCCGGTTCCAACGCAGCAATATCAATACCCAACATTGATAAGCGAGCAAGTTTGATAGCATGAGTGGCAGGGTCGCAAAGGTTGTCGATACCGACAACTTCATGCCCATCGTTGATTAAGCGACTGACGGTGTGAAACCCGATGAACCCGGCTGCGCCTGTAACGAGAATTTTCATATCTGGTACAATAGGTAAAGCGTTTAAGTGAGAGTACGTGATTATGCTGTAACCTTATGCCTCCATTCTAGCATTTTTCGGTGTGAATGCAATCTTTTTTGTGATAAATTTACTCGCTTTCAACCGTTTGTTTAACCCAGCCCATGGCATCGCAGCCGAACTCGACCACGTCTCCGGGTTTCAGGTATTGAGGCGGGGTCATCCCCATGCCTACCCCCCCCGGGGTGCCGGTAGAGACAACATCGCCCGCGTTGAGTGTAATGAATTGAGATACATAGGCCACTAAATCAGCCACAGGCATGACCAGCTGAGAGGTATTGGCATCTTGCCTGATTTCTCCGTTTACCTTGAGTTGAAGGTGCAGGGCATCGGGGTTGGGTATTTCGTCTTTGGAAACCAAAACGGGGCCGAAGGGGGCAAACGTGTCGTAGCTTTTTCCTTTGGTCCATTGCCCGCCGTGCTCCAGTTGGTAAGAGCGCTCAGAGTAATCACACATCAGCGTATAACCCAGAATGGCTTTGCGGGCCTCTTGCGGTGTAGCTCGGTGCAGGGTATCACCCAATACCACGGCGAGCTCAACCTCGTAATCCAACTTGGTTGCACCGGTAGGATTCAGCACGTAAGAGAGGTCTGAGCTGATGGCCGAGGTGGATTTTAAGAACAAAGACGGCTCGCCGAGCTCCTCTCCGCTGAACTCTTTAGCGTGTTCGGCATAACACTTGCCCAAGCAGGCAATGGTGCAGGGTTGCACATGCAAGGCGCTGGAGGTAACAAGCCCCTCCATATCTACCACGACGCCATCGGGGGCGCCTTTGGAAATCCACGTTTCGATTTCTTTGCGCAGTTTTTTGCCATCGGGCTGTAAGGCTGCCCAGATTTGGTCATCTTGCGCGGTTACATCAATATAGGCTTTGCGCTTGGGAATCCAAAGCCCAATGACGCTTTCGCCCTCTTCATCTACGTAATATTGAAGTCTCATGGTTGTGATATGGTGGTGGGGGCTTAATCCCAATCATCAATGTTCTCGGGAATATCCAAAATGTGCTTAGGCGTTTCTTGTTGCGTTTGCTTGGGTTTCTTAGGCCGTTCTTCTTCTATCACGGTCGGGGTTTCAATGGTCGGCTCTGTTGTCACGGGGGCTGCCTCGGGCATCACGGCAATCGGCTCTCCCGGGGTAACTGCCGGTACATGGATTTCGGCCGGTTCTTCCTCCTCCGGCTTCTCTATGGGTTGCGCAATATTGCGGTACATGAATACGCGGTCTCCTTTCATGAGGTTGCCGCTGCGTATCTCTGCTGCGATAATGCGGTTTTTTGCCGGTTGGTCAGAGGTGACAACCAAGTTGCCGATACGCGTGTTAGAACCATCTGCCGGGTGCGTAATCAAGACGGTGCCGGCTTGCGGTATGGGGCCGATGATGCGTAATAAAACGAAGCCTTGTTCCGGGTATACCTGATGCACTGCGCCCAAGTGCAGGGGCGGCAGCACATTTTCCTCTCGGTCTGAGGGCTCGGGGCGGTTCTCTTGGCTTTGCCATTGGCAGCTTGTGAGAATCACCGTCGCTACTACGGTGGCTGTCAGCGCAACTCTTTTCATCATGTCCTGAGACTACACCATAACGGGGGGGGAAGTCAAGCTTCTTCTCACGTGCCTGATTTGCTGCTTGATTTTTATGATGCTTTGCGGTATAACTCCGTGCATGGAAAACGAAAACGCCATCTCATACGAAATTGA
The DNA here is from genome assembly GCA_017549485.1 of Akkermansia sp. Lineage (GTDB taxonomy): Bacteria > Verrucomicrobiota > Verrucomicrobiia > Verrucomicrobiales > Akkermansiaceae > Akkermansia. The sequence continues at coordinate 39,156 of JAFYUT010000064.1, read as the reverse complement.
CCGCGACGCGCTTACTGCGGCTATTGTTGAGCTTAACTCCATGTCGCCGGCAGATGGTGTCATCATGACGCGTAAAGGGGAGGTGCGTACCGGTTATACCACTGATGCGGATTTTCTTTGCATGCTGATACCCGCCGGGGTGTTGGCTCGGCAACTGACGGCAGATGGACTGTCCTCATACACCGGTAAGGAGCTTAAAAAGTGGGCAGGGGATTACGCTGTGGAGCCTTTGCAGCAAAAAGTTGCTGAAGCTGTAGCCAAGCTCTGAGGCCCATGAAAAGAAGCGTTCTCTGCTTTTTGTTTTGTGTATGTATTTTGCTGACTGTCTTTGCAGAAGCAAAGACGCTGTTACCCGCAGGCCCCGGCAAACAGGTGGCGGTTTTTGTGGCGCTTTGCGACAATGAGCATCAGGGGATTGCTCCCGTGCCTGACAAAATCGGCAAGGGAGATGACCCTGCTCATAATCTGTACTGGGGGTGTAGTGATGCTTTGCCCAAGGTTATGCGGGCCTCTGCAGATTGGGGGCGCCCCGTGTACCATGCCGATTATCTGCAAAAGAAGGCAGCTGTGTTGGATACGGTGGTGTGTACCCGTGCCGATAAAGCGGCTACGGTGTATGCCTTTGCTTACCGGGGGGATGCTATTGCGGCTTGTAGGCAGGATTTTGAAGAAGCCGTGGCATCGGGGGCGTATGATTTGGTGGCTTTCATCGGCCATAACGGCTTGATGGATGTTGATTTGCCGGAGCGCGAACCGGCCCGGGGAAATACAGATGCCGTGGTGCTTTGTTGCATGAGCGATGAGTGGTTTTCCGACCGCATACGTGCCCTTGGGGGGCGGCCTGTGCTTATGACGCAGCAATTGATGTACCCTGCCGGTAAGGTGTTTACCGAGGCTCTGGCGGCATGGCTCAAGGCGCCGCGAGATGCAGCTGCCATACGCAGGGCTGCCGCCAAGGCCTACGCTGCCAATCAGGGTATCAGTGTCAAGGCTGCTGCGGGTGTTTTTGTTGCTCCTGCTGCCCCATAAAAATCCCCATCGGCTGTGTTAACCGATGGGGTGAAAAGAATCTGAATCTGTACTTCAGTTGCCCGCCTGTTCGGCCATGGCTTGGTCAATAAGTGCCTTGATTTCTTCGGCCTGCTTTTTGAGTGCCATCATTTCCTTCATGGCATCAGGCAGTTTGCGAATAGCTGCGTACTGCTTGGCGGCTTCCTTGTAAGGTGCTGCGGGGGCACCCCAGTATACCTGCCCTCCATCAAGGGAGGACATTACACCCGTGCGTGCGGCCAACACGGCTTGATCGCCCACGGAGATGTGACCGGCAATGCCTACCTGCGCGGCTACGGTGACGTAGTTGCCCAGCTTAGAGCTACCGGCGATGCCGCTCTGAGACACGATAACCGTGTGCTTGCCTACCTCTACATTGTGGCCGATTTGTACCAAGTTGTCAATCTTGCTGCCTTCACCGATGATGGTGCGGCCGAAGCGTGCGCGGTCAATCGTGGTGTTGGCGCCGATGTCTACGCAATCGCCGATTTCAACAATGCCTACCTGGTCTACAGTTTCGTAGCGCCCCGTCTCTTTGTTGAGCAGGAAACCGAAGCCGTCGGAACCGATAACGGCACCGGGCTGAATGACTACCTTGTTGCCCAAAATGCAGCGCTCGCGCACTACCACGCGGGCATACAACTTGCAATCTTTACCCAAAACGGCAGATTTGCCGATAACACAGCCGGGGCCGATATCGCTGCCATCGCCGATTTCTGCTCCGGCCTCAATAACGGCACCGGCGCATACACGTACTTTGTCGGGGTTCAGCTTGGCGGTGGGGTCTACCACGGCACTTGGCGCAATGCCGGGCACAAAGTCATTGGCGGCTTTCATGAAATGCTCCACCATGGCATTAAAGGCCAATGAGGGATTCTCCACTTCAATGAAAGCAACTCCCTCCGGGTATTCGGGCAGGGAGGGCGGTACCAATACAATGCCAGCTTTGGTGGAAAGGAAATCCTTAAAGTATTTCTCGTTGCCCAAGAAAGAAATCTCGTTCGGCGTTGCATCTGCCAAAGTAGCAACTCCGGAGACCGTAGTCTCCGGAGCTCCTGTGAGAATTTTTCCTCCTGTGAGCGCGAGAACTTCTGAGAGAGAGAGGTTCATAGTCGGCTCAGTAGAAAAGTTAGGATTAATGTTTATTGCGGCAGATTGATGCCGGCTTTCTTCAGCTCGGCATCGGCATCAAAGCCGGCAGGGGCGTCGGCGTTAATAGCCTGAATCACTTGGGGAGTGATGTCGAATGCTTTGTTGATGTGGGGGAATACCTTGGTGCGGATGGTTGCGTTCGTGGCGCTGGCATCAATTACCAAATCATAACCACCCTTGGTGGCTTCTGCCTCAACACTCTTCTGCACATCGGAGAAAAGAACGGTAAGGTCTCTTCTGTAGAGTTCCTGGAAAGCCTTCTCGCGGGTTGAAGCGTACTCTTGCAAATCCTTCTCCTTGGACTGAATTACGGTAACTTTTGCCTCAAGCTTCTTGCGCAGGGCATCAATTTCCTTTTGGGCACGAGACGGATCATACTGGGCTTTCAAAGCTTCAGCCTCTTCTCTGAGTTTTGCAATCTCGGCCTGGCGCTTCTGAACTTCCGTGCGGATTTCCTCCATGGCGGTCTTGAGGCGGGTTTCGGTATCAAAACGCTTGTGGTACTTAGTGTACACGAGGTTTACATCAACGGATGCCAACTTGAGCTCAGCCTGTGCCGTAGAGACCAAAGCGGCAAGAGCCACTGCAACTGTAGAAATGATGGGGAACTTCATAATGATTAAATGAGGTCTATGACGCTTCAATTTTACTCTTTATGTATAATAAGTCAAGCTTGTGTTATGCCAATTGCATAAAATGACATAAATATGACGTGCGCGAATGCCGATGTGCTGCTACTGAACATTCAACCCGATATTAAAAAAGCGTTTTTCATAGCTGACTACGTGTCGGGGGATTCTCTTTCATCGGTACATGCTTGTATAATGGTCTGTTTTGTGGTATAAGCGGTGCATGGCCGATTTAATGATACTGGGTACGGGTAATGCCGCCGTGACGCAATGTTACAATACCTGTTTTGCTGTGAGAAATGGGGAATCCGTGTTTTTGGTGGATGCCGGAGGGGGAAACGGCATATTGAGCCGGTTAGAGGCAGCTTCTATCCCTTTGCAGTCCATCCATGAGATATTTGTCACGCATACGCATACAGACCATATTTTGGGGGTAGTGTGGGTGGTGCGCATGATTGCACAGGGGATGAATGCCGGTAAATACACCGGGAACTTGCGCGTATATGGGCATGCTGAGGCCATGCGTGTATTGGAGCTGATATGCCGCTGCACTCTACCGGGTAAAGTGTGTGCGCATTTCGGTAAAGATATTTTGTTCTGCGTGTTGGAGGATGGCGAGGCATTCTCTGCCGCGGGGATGAGTGCAAAAGCTTTTGACATAGGTTCCACAAAAGCGCAGCAGTTCGGCTTCTGTTTAGCCTTGCCGTGTGGGCAACGCTTGACTTGCCTGGGCGATGAGCCCTACAATGAGCGTGCTCATGACTACGCCGTAGGTGCAGATTGGTTGCTTTGCGAGGCTTTTTGCCTGTATGAGGACAGAGAGCGTTTTAAGCCGTATGAAAAACACCACAGCACCGCGTGGGATGCCGGTCGTTTGGCGGCGCAGCTCCAAGTCAAAAATCTTTTGTTGTATCATACCGAGGATAAGACCCTGGATACCCGCAGAGAACGCTATGCGGCTGAGGCGGCTCAATTTTTTGCAGGCAATATCATTGTGCCCGATGATTCAGAAATTATCCCTCTTTGCTGAAAACAAAGCCGGTCGGGAGTCTCTCACCTCTCCCGACCGGCTTGTACTTACACCTACTCTATGAAAAGCGGACCGGCTCTCACCCCGGCCCTGTGTATAATAGTACGGCGTTTTTTTCAAAAATCTTTCAAAAATGTCGAACTTTTTTTAATTTTTTTTTGCTTATTCTTCAGGGGAGTCAAAATCGTCTTCCGTAATGACCTCAAAATCAATATTATCTAACCCTGAGCCGAAATTGTTGCCGAAATCGAGTTTTTCTCGTTTTTGAAGTTGATTGCCAAAGATACGGGCAAAGACCGGGCCATTGATGAAGTTTGCCAACTCTTCAGAATCATAGCAATTATTCTCTTGAATGATGGTAAGAGTGCGTTCTGCCAACTGTGCCGCGCGGCGCGCTTGCTCCTCCGCTTCTTCCCAGCAGGCCGGCCAGTCTTTATCGGCGGTCGTTAATTGCTCTGTATATTCTTGGGCTGTTCGGTAAAATTGCTGCAGACGCTCTGTATCAGCCCCCAGTGCGGCATCTGCAAATTCGTACAGTAAAAATTGCAGCGCTTGTTCTCGTTGGGTGCCGCAAAAGCGGGCCGGCAATTCCGCCTCGGGCGCATCGGTGATAATTTGCCGAGGTGTATCGTCACTTAAAGCTGCGGTGTAGGCGGTAGTAAAGTCTGCGCAGCCGAGAGCAGGGCAAATGTTGAGTACCTGTATGGCTCTGGTGGTGATGGGGGAGCGCCACCACGCCGGAGTGATGGTTATATCACAATGGAGGCATAGATTGTATTCTGCTACCATGCTGCCGTTAGGGCAGTAATGCCAAGTGGGTCGGGTAAAATAGGCATAATAGTGAGTTTTTACGAGGCCGGTCGGGTCGGTAGCATGTATGACCGGTGGGGTAAAATCTGCGCAGAGATGCCCGTTTTTGGTATAAATCTTTACCAACCATTCTGCCGGTTGTATCATACCGAAGGCGTTCGGTTGAAGTGAACCTTCCAGCACGGTGCCGCGGGGGCTTTGGCTTAAATTCCACCGGTGTTCGAAGCAGATGTCATGGTTTGCATCATGGCTTGATAATTTGATAGACGGGCTATTGAAGTAATCAATGGTCTCAGCCCGGTCTTCCTCAAATGCGGTGCGGTAGGCCAGTGCAACGATGCCGGCTATTCCCAGTGCCAAAATGCAAAGTGTTCTCTTGTGCCATCTCTTCATGTGTTGCATTCTAACCTATGTTGCATCCCGAATCAAGCTCCGCTTTTTGTAATATGACAGAGTGATTATACCCTGTTCATGGTTGACAATGTGAGTTGCGCGTGTATAATACCCGCTCTGAACTTATTTTATTATTATGCCTAACATGAAATTCCAACCGCTGCCGGGATTCCGCGACTTCGCGCCGCAGGAATACGCCTTCCGTGCTTACCTCTTCAATACGTGGCGGAAGGTAGCGCATCGCTACGGTTTCGTGGAGTGGGAGGCCCCCACTGTTGAGGCGACTGAGCTTTACCTTAAAAAGTCCGGTGGCGAGCTGCCTACGCAGTTGTTCCGTTTCAAAGACCAAGGCGACCGCGATATCACGCTGCGCCCTGAGCTTACGGCTTCCCTCGGTCGTATCGCCGCTTCTTATCAAATGGATTACGCTAAGCCGCTCAAGTGGTTTGAAATCGGCTCGTGCTTCCGTTATGAGAAGCCGCAGAAGGGCCGTTTGCGCGAGTTTGTGCAGTTCAATGCCGATATTTTGGGTGATGCCGGCGAGGGCTCCGATGCTGAGTTGATTGCACTGGCTATTGACTGCATGCGTGAGTTCGGTTTCACAGCAGATGACTTTGTGGTGCGTATCAGTGATCGCGACGTGTGGATTTCTTACGCCTTGCAGCACGGTGTTGCTGAGGATAAGGTGGCTGATTTCCTCTCCATAATCGACAAGTTTGAGCGTGACCGCCCCGAGGTGAGCCAGCAGAAGCTGGATGCTTTCGGTATGAAACGTGAGGATTTGGAGGCTTTCATCAAGAATCCGCCCGCAGGTTGCTCACCGCGTTACGATGCCGTGTATGCTGAATTGCAGGCCCGTGGCTTGGCTGACTATGTGAAGCTTGACCTCTATGTTGTGCGAGGCCTTGCCTATTACACCGGCTTGGTGTTTGAGATTTTTGACAAGGGGCACAGCTTGCGAGCCGTTGCCGGTGGTGGCCGCTACAATGGCTTGGTTGCCACGCTTTCCGATGGTGCGGCAGATATGCCGGCTACGGGCTTTGCCATGGGTGATGCCGTGATTGCGCACCTCATAGAAGCATGCCCCGCTGCACGTGCTTTGCGAGATGCCGCACTGAAGCCCGATGTGTGCGATGTGTGCATGGTGCTGGCAGCACCCGAGATGCGTATGCAGATGCTTTCCCTCGCCTCAACCCTGAGAGATGCCGGTTTGCGTGTTGATTTGCCGCTGGCGCCTGCCAAGATGAATAACCAGCTGAAGCGTGCTGATAAAATAGGTGCTACGTACGCACTTATCGTAGGCAGTGAGTTCCCGGAAGTTGAACTCAAGACCATGGCTACGCGTCAATCGGTGCGTACGGATTTGGAGGGGCTTATGAATGAGCTCCTGCCGGACCAAGATTAATTTTACCCTCACGGGCGGTGAGCTGCAAATGGCCCACCGCCCGTTTTGTTTAAGAGGAAACGTATACACGTGGCACGCGCTCTATGCGTATCCCTTGGGGGTGATTACTCTCTTGGTGGTAGAGGTTCCGCTGTCGCTCTTGTTGATTTGATGCTGTTTACAACAGTCAACAGCTCAGAAATTGCTGAATTTCGTTGAGCTTGCTTGCTGCCGCTTTGCGGCCTATTTCATACGCAATGCGCAGCTTGTTCGGGTCTTTTTCCACACGGCTGACGGGCAGGGGTGTTTCCGGGCGCAGTACCAGAATTTTGCCTGTTGCCTCTTGTTCATCAATGTAGTCCATGGTGGCATTGTATACCTCATGCCGCTTGGCCATGGCTTCTACCAAATGCGGGTATTTGCGGTACATGAGTTTGATGAGTGGCAGGGCACTGCTCTTTTTTTTGCGGTATTCCCGGGGCTGGGTTAAGATGAGCACATTGCGTTCATACCCCAGCGTTTCAAAATATTTCAGCGGTATCGGGTCGCTGATGCCGCCATCCAGCATCTTTTGTCCGTCAATCTCAACCATGTGAGAGACCAGCGGCATGGAGGCCGAGGCCCGAATCCAATCAAACCCATGGTCTTGCCGGCCACCGTATGGGTGGTACACCGGTTTGCCGGTTTCCACATCGGTGCATACCAAGTGAAATTCCATCGGGTTTTTACCGTAGCTGTCAAAATCAAACGGGTCATATTGGGTGGGAACCACGCGGTAACAAAACTCTGTGTTATAAATATCGCCGCTTTTCAGCAAGCTCCATAATCCGCAATATCGCTTATCGTTGCAGAACCGGGTGTTGTATCGTATCACTCGCCCGATTTGCCCGGACTTGTAATTGACGCCGAACGCTGCGCCTGCCGATACGCCTATGGCGCCGTCAAACGTGATGCCTTTCTCCAGCATCACATCCATGACTCCGGCGGTGAACATGCCCCGCATCGCTCCACCTTCCAATACCAACCCCTTCTTCATTTTTCCCTTTTTCTTTATTTTTGCCTCAGTATGCCTGCTCCCTCCGCATTTTGCAAGCCTTTTCTGTTAATTGCCCGTATGCGAAATCGTCAACCGCGTCAACATGAGCTTGACAAATGGTGACCGGTGTTTTAGCATGAAATATCAACTTTACGCGCGCTATGAAAAACACAAAATTGTACCATGTGCTGATGAATTTATTCCTTTGGGGGATATTCGGTAGTTGTTTGGCGTCTTGTTGTTTTGTACGAAGTAATCTCAATACTCAGATTGGTGATATACCTCATTGGAATGACGAAGAATGGCGTGTTGTGAATTTTGAATATTCCGATGATTATCTCACCGAATTCACCTCGGCAACGGGTAAAAAACATTATGTGTTGCGTGGAAAATTCACGATGGAACGCACGCCCGGTCCGGCGTTGCATATTCATGATATCAATTTATATCAGGGCAACGGGTGGTGTACCAAGCATGCCCCTCGCCGTACCCGAGAGGTAACGGCATTGATACGTATTGCTTATGATGCTCTGCCGTGTTATGGAGTACGTTGTAGCGAGAAGTCAACGGATACGCGAGAGTCCATTACCTGTGAATGGCGCTGGTATTTGAAAAATCGCACATCTGATGAATGCACCATGGTATCGCAGAAGCATATTCCCCTGCGTTATAAGCCGGGCATGAAAGAAAATCCTGCTGTTTTGCCGAACGGTGTGATGGTGTGGATGCTATACGATGATTATACGACCGCGCCGATGACTCGCTATGTGGCGCGCCCCGTTGTGAATTTGCTCATTGATTGGCCGGTGACGATACTGGGTTCTGCTGCTGCATCAATTCTTTACACCCCATGTATGTTTTTTGACTGTGACATAGAGCTCTGAGCGAATGTTGCAGAGTTTGAAAATCGGCAATAAAACTCGTGGGGGGTGTTTCAGCCCTGAGAATCGCCGAGCATTTGCCGAACTTCTCGCCAGCAAAGCGCAAATGATGAAGCAAAATCTTGCGGGCGGCGTTCTAACCAGCGGTCTATGAGTGCAGGGGGGAAGGGGATAACGCCTTCTATTTCTGCAGCGGGGAAATGTACTTTGCCCTCGTGTAGGGCGGCGTAGAGGGTGATATGCTCCATGCCGGTGGCCTCACTTGGGGGGATGGTGCACACCTTGATAAGACGGGCATCTTCAATACCCAGCTCTTCTTTCAGCTCACGCACGGCTGCTGTTTCGTAATCTTCCCCGGCATCCAAATGCCCGGCGGCAGAGGAGTCCCATACGAGCGGGTGGCGGTCTTTGTAGGCCGAGCGCTTTTGTAAGAGACAGTCATGCGTTTTTTTGCTGAAAACCAAGATGTGAACGGCGCGGTGGATAAGCCCTTGTTCATGCACCTCTTTACGTGTGGCTTGGTGCAGAACCCTGTCATTTTCATCCACTACGTCAAATAATTCATCATCTTTCTGCGCAACATCGCAAAGCGGGTGGGTATCATAGGCGCGGGTGAGTTGAATCCACTCTGCCAAGCCCAATTCTTCTGCGCGGGCTGTGTAAGGCACGCCGATACGCTCCGACACGTATTCCCAATCGGGGGTATCGGGCAATTGTTTACGCATTTGCTTACGGCGTTGGGAGAAACAACGGCGCATCAGCTCATCCATATAGCGGTGGTCATACGGCGGGTGTTCCATCGGGTTGCGCGGCGTAAGCAACATGACGGTGGAGTCAATTTTGGGGCGCGGGGAAAAAGCCTCGGGCGGAACCGTTTTGAGCGCCTTGGGCACCCAGTCCATTTGAATGCGCAGAGAGAGCAGGCCGTATGCATCATCCCCCGGCTTTGCCAAAATGCGGTCAATGAACTCTTTTTGCAGCATCACAACAGCACGACTGCAAGCGCAGGGGGATGTCAGAAAGTTAGCAAGAATGGCACCACCTGCCGAATACGGCAAGTTACCCATGAACTTGACGGGTTGTTCGGCAAACAAACGGCGCGGGTCCCACGTGGCTCCATCTGCATGGTGTACTTCTACATGAGGGGTGTCTGCCCAGCGGGTGCGTTGATACTCGGCCAGGCGGGCATCAAACTCAACCAAGATAAGTTTGCGGCACAGGGGGGCCATGTGTTCCGTGAGAGCTCCGGTACCGGGGCCTACCTCTACAACGCAGTCATCGGGCGTAATCTCCAGTTGGCTGACAATCCATTTGGCAATGTTTTCATCAATGAGAAAGTTTTGCCCCAGTGATTTGGAGGGGGATACTTCAAACTTATTGAGAACTTCGTGAATCTGCGTTGCGTTCATGCGGGAATCATTCTACTCTTTTTCCCGGTCAATTGCAAGTTTTTAATCCTTGGCAGATTTGGGGTCGATTGCATCTCTCAGACCATCGCCCAAGAAATTGAGTGCAAGCAAGGTGAGGCAGAAGAATAATGCCGGAAAGAGCAGTAGCTCGGGCGTTACTTCCATGCGGTCGGCCCCTTCTTTAATGAGGGTGCCCCATGAAGAGTTGGGGGCTTTTACCCCTAAGCCGATAAAGGAAAGGGTTGATTCTGTGAGCATGATGCCCGGTACGGCCAAGGTGGTGTACACCACGACTGTGCCCATGAGGTTGGGAGCAATGTGGCGGAAGAGGATACGCAAGTGGCCCAATCCCAGAGAACGTGCAGCCTGAATGTATTCTTGAGATTTGATTTCAAGGGTTTGGGTGCGCACAATGCGCGCCAGAGTAAGCCAGCCGAGAGCACCTATGGCAATAAAGAGTGGCACTAAGCCCATGATGGGGGCTATGGATTCGCGGCTCCACCCTGTCAGGATAATGAGGTTTTCGGTCAACTCGCGTCCGGGTTCTTCAATGCTGAGAGAAAAGACTATCACCAACACGATGAAAGGCAGGGCAAAAAGTACATCAACCGTACGCATCATGAGGGCATCTGTCTTGCCACCGATGTAGCCTGATATTAAACCATAGACCAGTCCGATGATGAGCGCCACCATAGTTGCAACCATGCCGACCAACAGCGAGATGCGGCCACCGTAGAGAACGCGGGCCAGCAAGTCGCGCCCCAGTTGGTCCGTGCCGAAAGGATGGGCCCAACTGCACGGGGCCGCGATGTTGTCCAAGTTTGTGGCGTTGGGGTTGGCGATACAGGGGAAAAGCGGCAGCACAAAGCAGGCCAGTACCATCAGTACCATAAAGCACAGGGCTGCCATGGCTGCGCGGTTACGGTACAAGCGCTGCCGTGCGTCTTTCCACAATGAGTTGCCTTGTTGATACGGAGTTTTCTGCATGGACGTGAAATTATGCTGCCCCCTGCGAGCGCAGGCGTGGGTTAAGTGCCACCAGTACCAAATCTACTACTAAATTTGCTACCACAATGAGAATGCCGTAACATAATACGAGCCCCTGAATCAGGAAGTAATCGCGGTCTGTTGTCGCATTGACGAAATGCAAGCCCATGCCCGGCACCTGAAAACACGTCTCTACCACGAAAGAACCTGTAATGAGCGCCGCGAATGCGGGCCCTAAATATGATACTGCGGGCAATAACCCGCTGCGTAATGCGTGAATGAACATGACGCGCGGCCCGCTTGCGCCTTTGGCGCGTGCGGTGCGTATGTATTCTTGCGACAATACCTCAAGCATGCCGCCACGTGTAAGTCTTGCCAGATAAGCCGCATTGATGAGCCCCAGTGTAAGAGCCGGCAGCACGATGCACAGAGCGGAGTCCCACCCCGCAACGCTTAATCCCGGTAGCGTTCCCAATGTTTTACCGAATACGGGGCCTACCACAAATGCCGGTATACATATACCCAGCATGGCGGGTAGCATGATGGCGGTATCAGGCCAGCGGTTGCGGTAGCACGCGCTGAGCATGCCTGCCGGTATGCCGATGATGATGGCAATCAACATGCCGACCACGCCCAATGCCAGTGATACGGGAAAAGCCTCTGCAATGATTTGCGAGACTTGCAGTCCCTCTCTCACTAATGATGGCCCGAAATCACCTTGCAGCAGAATCCCCTTCCAGTAATTGAAGTATTGAACGATACCGCTTTGATTCAGGCCGTATAGAGCATTAAGCTGCTCCATGACATGTTGCGGCAACTTGCGCTCGCCGAGGAAGGGATTACCCGGCAGCATGCGCACCAGAAAGAAGGTAATGGTTTCCAGCACGAAGATGACCAGCACACCCTGGCCCAGGCGTCTGAGGAGGAGCTTTGTCATGGTACTACTTCTACGGCATCTAAGGGGAAATTATCCAGCAGGCGGGGGTGAGCTCTGCGTATGTGGCGGGCAGAGCGCAGGTAGGTGCGCTCACTGTGATAGAGGGGGATAATGGGGTGCTGCCCGAGCATGAGCTGCTCTGCCTGTTGCAGGCTGTTACGGCGTATCTCGGCATTACCTGTGGTTGCGGCCGTGTTGGTGAGGCTGTCAAACTCTTCATTCTGCCACCCGGTACAGTTGTTGCCGCCACCGCTGCGCCATAATTCTACGAAAGTGGCGGCATCCAGATAGTCTCCACTCCATGAGGATGAAGAAATATCGTAATCCATGCTTTGCTGCGCGGCTTTATAGGCAGTCCATTCGCACGAACGAATCTCCACATGCACTCCGAGTTTTTCGGCCCACATGGCTTGTATGGTCTCTGCCATGATGCGTTGCACATCTCGAGAGGTGGTCATGAGTACCAGCGTGGGAAATCCTGCTCCGTTGGCGTACCCTGCATCTGCCAGTAGGGCGCGGGCTTTTTGCTCGCGCTGTTCTTGTGAAAGTGCTGCTACGGATGGTGCCTTGGCTTGGTAGCCTGCACCCGGTGGGGTAAAACAGAAAGTGGGGGAGCCCGCACCTCTTACTACTTTGCTGACCAAAGCATCGCGGTCGATAGCCAAGCTCAGTGCCTCGCGTACGCGGACATCACGCAGAGCGCCTCTGGTTGTGTTGAGTCTGTAAAAAATGGTGCAATAGTACGGGTCTCGGCAAAAATCTTGCGGGGCTTTTGCTGCGGCGTAACTTATCATTTCCGGCGGCACATTATTGGTAATGTGTAGTTTGCCACCTAAATACATGCGGGTTTCCGTATAGCCGTTGACGATGGGTAAAAAGCGGATGCCCTTATTTTTCAGTTCATCCTTGCGTCTGTAGAGGGGGTTAGGCTTAACGCTCAGGTAATTATTGAGGTGGTGGTCATCTGCTACATAGGCGCCGTTACCAACCCAGTTGTCAGTGCGTGCCCATCGGCTGCGGCGGTCCAGCATACCGCCATTGGCCTCTACGTGGTGGGCGGGTACGGGAGACCATGTGAAGTGCAGCAACAATTGTAACAGGTGGGGGGTAGGGCCGTTCAGGGTAAGCTTGAGGGTATAATCATCAACTGCTTTTACTCCCACGCGGCTCCAGTCTGCTTGCCCTTTGTTGTAGGCCTCTGCTCCCTGTATCGGGTATAGCATCTCGGCATAGCGCCCACCGAACTGCGGGTGTAAAATGCGTTGGTAGGCGTATATGAAATCATGAGCGGTCAGGGGGTGCCCGTCGCTCCACACGCCGTTTCGGTACAGGCGAAAAGTCCATTCTTGTGCATCTACCGAGCTTTCCCAATACTCAGCGGCACCGGGAAGCACACCTGCTTCGTTTTGAGGGTCGGGGCGTACCAGCCCTTCCAGCATGGTTGCTATAATTTTGCCGTCTGCCACGGCGGTGGCCTTGTGGGGATCCAAACTCTGAGGCTCGGAGTTGTTGCCGATGAGTAGTATCTTTTCGGCCGCAAAGGTTTCAGCCGAACTCCTGCCGTCTCCGCAACCGCTGAGCCATATACAACTCAGAGTGCTGATAATACCGGTCAGAATGCGCATCACAGCTACTAATCTATCATATTTGAGTGCGCTTGGCAATCCTACAATGTGACATTGTGCAATTTTCTTTAGGCTCCTAAAATAAAGGAATAAGAAAAATGAAAATAATAGGCGAAAAGTGTTGCAAAAGGTATAAAAGAGCGTACAATTTCCGCAGCCATGAAGGGTGAACGAGTAAAAGGTCACGCAGCCGCGCTGCTGGCAGCTTGTTTGTTCGGACTTATGAGCCCGATGTGTAAGCTTATTATGCAGGAAGGGAACATAGACGGTGTGTCGTTAGCGTTAATGCGTGTTACGGGCAGCGCCATATTGTTCTGGATTATATCTGCATTTGTAAGGAGTCAGAAAATACGGCGAGAGGATTGGCCCTCTCTCATAGCCATGTCACTATGTGGAATTGCGCTCAATCAATTCCTATATGTGGGTGGTGTTCAGTATACGGTACCCACGCATGCCGGAGTTACCTCCACAGCAATTCCCGTGTTTACGTTGATAATGGCTGCCTTATTTATGAGGCAGCACATTTGTTTTAAGAGAGCGGTGGGAATTGCGCTGGCCTGCATAGGAGCTCTCACCATGGTGTTGAGCTCTGCCGGGACAGATGAAGGGGGCGGTGCCATGATAGGCGACCTCATGTGTTTGAGCTCTCAGGTGTTTGCTGCGGCCTATTTCGTCTTTTTCTCACAGTTGATTAGCCGTTATGGGGTATTGACTCTCATGAAATGGCTTTTCACCATATCGGCTTTGGTTACATGGCCGTTATTTTCCGGGCGCCTGGTGGCCGTAGAGTGGGCGGTTGTGGGCGAATCCGAGTTGTTGAGTTTGGCCTATGTGGTAGGTATAGGTACTTTTGTGTGTTATCTGGTGCTTAACTATGCCCAAGGTCGTTTGGCTGCACCCGTGGTAGCCTCGTATAATTACATACAACCCGTTGTTGCTACGGTGTTCAGTATGGTATGGGGTATGGGGAATCTGACGTTTATGGGAGTGGTGGCTACATGCCTGATTCTCGTTGGCGTATGGATGGTCAGCACGGGAGATACGCTTCGCAAAAACAACTTGCCTGCTCCCGTGCGTGGCAAGTTGCTTAAACTGAAATGAAGCACCGGAAAAGGAGAAAGGCAATTCGCAGATGCGGATTGCCTTTCTGAAGAGGATATCCCGAGAACGGGTTACGTCTGTTTAAAAGCGATGCGGCCCGGAGGTCGGTAATTTCGGCAGGTGATTGAGGCTGGACGTTTGCTTGGCTCGTTGGGCCGGCGGTACATACCCATCCAACCGGGGACCGTGTATTGCGGGGTCGGCTCCCGGGTGGTAGTAGTCATCATGACTTTGGCATGAAACCATTGCCACGGCAATCATGCAGCCCAAGAGGGATAGAGTGAGCGTCCTCATGGTGCTTATTATTGTGCTGTGCCGTAGAGAATGCCGCTACCGTTACCGCTGCCCGGGGTGATGGGCAGGGTGGGCTGTGCGGCGGGAGGTGTTTGCGGTTCTACCGGTGCCGGTACCCCCGGGATAGCCGGTACCGTGCCGGGTATTGTAGGTGCTGTGGCGGGCTTGCGGGCCAAGCGTGTGCACGGACGAAGGTTTTGCCCCTGCGGTTCTTCAAACAGGAACAGGTGGTCAATTTTCATTACGGCTTCTTCGCCGGGTTGCATTTGCATGATTTCATCTATAACGGATGACGGCTGTCCGGGTAAGTTGCGGTCCATGGAGACTGTGAAAATCATGCCGGCGGGTAACTGCCCATCGCCATAGCGTACCACACGCTTGTGAGCGAGATTCTGTACCACCTCAAACACGGCCACCTGTGCAGCACTGCCATCTGCCACAGCCTGAATGCCGCGGAACACGGCACGCACGGTATTAGAGGCCATCAGGTCGCAATTGCCTCGCCCTACGCTGGGGGCTGCGGGGGTAGCTGTCTCGGTAGCTTCCGTGGCTACACCGGTAAAGGCAGCCATGGCCGTGAGGAGAATAATGAGTTTTGTTTTCATGATGTGTGAAAGGTTCGTATGCTCTTGGCATATTACTCTCAAGCGGCTTGATATGTCAAGCTTTATTCTTCTTTTTGTCGGCTCTGTTTGAGTTGTGTTTGTGTCGGGGCGGACTTTTTTTTGCATACAGACATGCAAACGTCTTGAAATCGGGTAGGGGATGGGGTAGAATCTCGCCCGAACGTAACGCGTGCTATGAATATCTCTGACATGAACACAATACTTGCCGAGACCTCCCAGAACTTCGGGTTGATAGACATTTTCGATAAAGGTGGCCCTTTGATGTGGGGGTTGCTGGTGCTTTCCGTAATCGCTTTCATGGCTATTTTCATTTGCTCATGGACCACGCGAGCATCTGCCGTGTTGCCCAAAGATATGGTGTTGACGGTAGAGACCTACATACGCCGCAAGGATTATGCCGGTTTGTTGGCTCTTTGTGAGCGAGATGGCTCCAGCTTTGCCCGAACGGTGAATGTGATTATCCTCTTCATTCAGCGCAATCTGCGTGCCAACATGGATGCCATTCGCGAGGTGGCAGCTGCAGAGGGTACCCGCCAGTCCAACATGTTAACCCGCCAAATCAGCTGGTTGGCAGATATCGGTGCCATTGCTCCCATGGTTGGTTTGTTGGGTACCGTGTTGGGTATGATGGATACATTCTGGCAAATGGCTCACGGTAATTTTGAAGGCGTGAAGCAGATGCAGATGGCCGGCGGTATCTCTGAGGCTATGATTACCACGGCAGGCGGTCTTATCTTGGCTATTCCCTGTATGTTGGCCTATGTGGTGTTCCGTAACTACATCCAGAAACACATTTCCGACATGGAGGTAGCCGTTACACACGTGCTTTCCGTTATTTCCGTGCAGAGCGACCGCGATTCCCGCTTGGGCAGCATCTCTCATGTTGGTGTACGCCCCGAGATGATGGATAATACCGAGCATTAATGCCACGCCATGAAGTTGAATGCAAAAGTACCGGAGCCTCTGGGTTTCCAGCTCACGCCGATGCTCGACGTGGTGTTCATTCTGCTTATCTTCTTTGTTGTGACGCAGAAGTTCATTCTCAATGAGCAGGATTTGGCGGTAGAGGTGCCCACGGCAGCCGGCGATGAAAAAGAAGCGGCCCGTGCCATTGAAGAGATTATTCTGAATGCCCGCGAGGTTATTGAAGATGAGCAAGATGCCGAGCTGAAAGCGCGTGACCTAGCTCAAGGCCGTAAGGTGGGAGACCTCGTTATTACGATTAACCGCCAGGAATACAGAATTGAAGAGCTGGATCGCCCGCTGCGTGAGCAGGTGAAGAATCAGCCCGATTTACCCGTCTGTATTCGTGCCGATAAGGATATGCGCTGGGAAAAAGTGGTGCGCGTGGTAGAGGCCTGCACCACGGCCGGTGTGTACAATATCCGCTTCAAGAAGGTGATGCCCGGCGAGAGTGCTGCGGTACAGAAAGGTACTGCCCCCGCTGAGGCAAAATAAGGTTTTTTACAGCATCAGAGCGAGGAGGGGAATGGCTGTTTCGCAAGAAAGCCGTTGTTCCCTTCCTTCGTTGCTGAATGGGTTTCACAATTTTATACAAGACGAGATATGAATACCAATACAGTTTTAGGTGGTCTTTTGGTCATCGGCGCCGGGTTGGCTGCCGCTGCCCCGGCTGCAAAATCTACGCCGGCTGCGGATGTGCTCACCTCCGACAAAGAGCGTGATTCTTTCGCCATTGCCGAGCAGCTCTATCGTCAAGGCAATGTCGAGGGGTTGGAGGATTCTGCTCGCCGTAACATCCTTTCCCGTGTATCAGAGCTGCTGAAGTCTTTCGTTGATGAGTTCTCTGAATCTCCTCAAAAAACGAAAGCCTTGTATATGCGCGCTACGTGCGAGGAAAAACTGGGGCGCAAAGACGCCGTGCGAGAGGTGCTGGAGCAATTGGCTAAAGCTGAGAAAAAGGGCGTAAAAGATGAGTATGTGGCTGCGGCTGCATACAAATTGGCCACGGCTGAGTTTGCCAAAGGGGTTAACAATGTGGCGGCTCAGGATTCTCTGAAAGAGGCCGCAACTTACTTCGGTATTGTAGAGCGTTGCAGCAGCAATTCTAAGCTGGTGTATGATTCTCTGTACCGCCATGCACGCGTGCTTACCATTATGGGGCAGCGCAGTACTGCCAAGACTGCACAAGATTTGTTCGGGCAGGCGGTGCGCCTGTATGATACTCACTTCAAGAACAACTCTGCTGAAATTCCTGAGCATATTCAGGGTGCTGCTCACTATGCCTATGCTCAGCTTTTGGTTGAGTTAGGAGGCGAGGACAACTTGCGTACGGCGCTTGCTCAATTCAAGTTGTTTTTAGATGCTAAAAACGAGAATGAGAATCAGCGCAGTATTGCCGTACTCCAGTCCGCCCGTATTGCCTCCAAGCTCGGTATGGCAGATGAGGCAGCCATGTACTATGAGCAGCTCACTAAGCTTTCTAATATGAAAGACTACGAGGGTGAGGCCAATATGGAGATTATCTTGGCTCTTTACCGTGCAGAGCGTTACGAAGATATCCGTAAAAAGTTTCCGCAAGATGCTGATAAAGCAGGCTTCCTTAAAGAAATCAGAACCCCTGCGTTGCGTGCCCAATGTGCCGGTATCCTCGGGCATGTATACATGCTTGATAAAAAGTATGCCAAAGCTGCGGGGTATTTCCTGTTTGCTGAAAACGAGTCTTTGCGTACGCCCAGAGGGGCAGATGCAGGGTACCGCTTGATTGTATGTTTGCAGCAGCTGCATAACTCTCGCTCAGGAGATGAGGCCGGCGCGGATTCCCTGCCGGATTTGCTGGCATACGGTAAAACCTACCTGAGCATGTATGATTCTCCCGATAATCCTGAGACTCAGGGCTTGCAATGCACCGATATTGCACGAGTTATCTATGCCGACCATGTCATGAAAGTGACCAAGGATTTGCCTTGGGAGCATTACTTGGCTATCGACATGAACAACTTGCCCGAATACATTTTGGAGGACACCGCTTATAAGAAAGCTTGGTGTTTGTTCCGGGTATGGTCCGAAACTCGTGCAGCCGACAAATCGCCCGAGAGTGCGTTGAATTATTACATTGATAAGCTTAAGAATCAGCGCCGTTTGCCGGACGTGCTTTGTATGCGCGGTAATTTCTACTTCGAATCCAAGTTTTATGAGGATGCCATCAATGACTTTGTCAAGGTTATTACTCAGCACAAGGATTCGCCTGCGTATCCGGCCTGTCTTCAGCGTGCTGCTCATGCGTGTATGAACTGCCAGCCTCCGCGCCATGAAGAAGCTAAAAAACACTTCTCCGAGCTGTTGAAGTATGCCGAGCAGATTGAAAACAGCGGTGATGCAGATTCTCAGAATATCAGCGTCTATGCTGCGGCTGAGGCTAATTTCAATTTAGGCCGTCTTTGCTATCAGAATGAGCCCGACAAGTCCGTGCAATATTTCAAAACGGCTATGGAGCTCAATGGTAAAGATTATGCAGCCTCTGCCTCAGCTTGTTTGATTCAGTGTTACTTCAAGTTGAAAAATACAGAGAAGAAGACGCTGTTGGAGGAGCTGCCCAAGCTGAAAAAAACGTATCCGCAGCAGTATAAGTCCCTCTCTAAAGCCATTCCCCGCTGGTGTGGTTGGTCTTGGTATCAGGATGCCGAAAATAACCTTGAAAACTACAAGTTGTCAGTTGAATACCTTAACGACTCCATTGATCGCAAAAAGACGGAGGAGTATACGGATGCTGATGGGCAAACCCATAATCGCCCGATTGCGGAGTCTGTGGTGTGGCTGACGTTGGCACGCGCTTGTCTGGAGGTGGAGCAGTATGCCTCTACGGAGACGCTGATAGGTGGG
Organism: Akkermansia sp.; assembly: GCA_017549485.1. GTDB lineage: Bacteria > Verrucomicrobiota > Verrucomicrobiia > Verrucomicrobiales > Akkermansiaceae > Akkermansia. Next base: position 19,969 of record JAFYUT010000064.1, on the reverse strand, counting down.
CTTGAAGCCATAGATTATTATTTGTCTATGGAGAAAGACCCGCACCGTCGGGCAGATGGTCTCAAGACGAAGGCCATGTTGCTTAACGGCAGCGGTAATCCCGCCGCTGCTACTGAGCTTTGCACCTTGGCGCTCAACCTCGGTGTGAATGGCCCTGTGCTTTCTTCCATTCGTTTGGTGGCCGGTGATTCTGCTTATCTTTTGGGGGACTATGAAAAGGCCTCTCAGCTTTACGGCTTGGTTGCCAACTTTGACCGTAATAATGATTTGAACCGCGAGGCTTTGTATAAAGCCGCCTGTGCCTTGCGTAAGAATGGTAAAGAAGCTGAGGCTGCTAATTATGAAGAACGTTTGGCTGCTAAGCTTGAAGAGATGAAGTTGGATGCGGCCCAACCGCTGCAAGGCTTGCCGCCGAGCATCGGTCGCCACGTTTCTTCCTCTAAATAAATAATACGGCCCGCTCATCCCGATATGTTTCGTTCTAAAACAGCAAATCGTCGCAAGCATTGGTGGCGTGTTCTGAATGTAGGACAGAAAAAAATTCTGTTCCTCGGCATAGCCTTGCTTGTGTGCCTGTTGTTCGTGCTCGGGGTGTTGATTTCGTATTCGTACCGCGCTACTCAATATGATGTGGAAAGTGTGGTTGCCGGAGACCCGATAACGGCTTTGTACGATTATGACAACAATTTCATAGCAGCATTGCCGAATGTTCGCTATGTCTCCGTCCGTTGGGAAGATTTGCCGGAGAATCTCGTAGATGCTTTTGTTGCGCGAGAAGATGAGGATTTCTTTCATCATAAGGGCATTGTTTACAGTGCCGTGATTCGTTCTATCCTCAAAAATATCTCCTCCATGCGCTATGAGCAAGGGGCCTCAACCATCACCATGCAACTTACCCGCAATGTGTTTGAGATGCAGGGTAAGACTCTGGACCGCAAGATGATTGAGGTGTTTGTGGCTCGTCGTATCGAAGAACGTTTCGATAAGAAAACCATTCTGGTTCAATACCTCAACCGTATTTATTTCGGCCAGAATTGTTATGGTGTAGGCGCTGCTGCTGCACATTACTTCGGTAAGCATGTGAAAGACCTCAGCTTGTCTGAGTGTGCCGTTTTGGCCGGTTTGGTGAGAGGCCCTTCCATTTTCAATCCTCGCCGCAGTATGGAGAGTGCCGTTGTTGTCAAACGCGAAACGCTGCAACGCATGCTTGCGCTTCATTTCATTACCGAGCAAGAGTATAAGGAGGCCATAGAATCCCCCATAGTGTTGGCTGATGAGCCTGCGGAAGCTGCTCAAGCACACACTTATTTGACCCAGTGGGTAAACGGGGAAATGCAGCAACTGGAGCAGGCGGTGGGTGAGCGCTCCGTCGGTATGGCTATTGTCACAACCTTTGATTTGGCATTGCAGCAATACGTGGAGGAAGCCGCTGAGCGTGCCTTGGTGCTGGTAGAAAATCGCCTTTCCCCCTATCCGGAAGCGTGGGAATCCCTCAGTGATACACCGGAGCAAGTGCTCGCTAATAAACAGTTTTTTGCCAAGCCTAAGCGCCCGGCTGACTTCAAAGTTCGCGGTGATTCCAATGATTTCAATGGCTTATTGCAGTGCTGCGTGTTGGTGTTGGATGGCCGTCCCAACCACGCCGGCGAGGTGATGGCCGTAACCTCCGGTCGTGGCGTGGCAGACGGCGTGAATCGCTGGAAACAAAACGTGCAACCCGGTCGCAATGCTGCTCCCATTCTTTTCTGTGCAACCGGCATGCAGCATAGTGCCAATTCTTATATTCTGACGAAAGATGTTCAAACTACCGGTGAGAAAACCGGCTATCAGAATGTGGCGGCGTTTTACCGCTCTCTTTTACCGGATTTGGAGTTGCCTGCTGAGCAGAATGCTTCAGCTCTCTACCAAGGGCAATTCCCGATGCCTCGTTTAGATTTGGCTCGTGTGTTGTTCTCCATCCGCAATGGCGGCCGTGGTTATGATTTTTATGCGGTCAACTCGGTATGGAGCCGTGCTCGCTACCAACTGCATAACCATGTGCGCCGAATGAACCCGGAGTGGATTCAGCGCCAAGCTGCCAACACTGTGGCTTCTCTTTCGCCTTTCATCTATAAAACAGAGAAAATTGCCATGCTCAGTGAGCCGTTGGCTGATAACAGCGGGTGCTGGGCCATGGTGTCCAATGCCAATGGGGTAACGGTGTTTGTGTGGATGGGTTTTGATTCTCCTGATACCCCCGGGGCAGATTCCTCCTCGCTGCGTTCTCTGATGCAGCGCTCTTCGCTCATGTTGGCAAGAGAGCTGCACCGCGAGGCCCGCAACCGTCTCATAGCTCGCACTGCTAAAAAATAAGTATACCATGGGTTACACTCAACAACTTCAGGTAGCAGAATTCGCCGCTCGTAAGGCCGGCGCTGTCTTGCGTGCTCGTTTTCATGAGGTGCATGCAGTGGATGAAGCGTTGGCTCATGATATTAAGTTGCGTCTTGATAAAGAAACGCAAGCGCTTATTGAGGCTGAGTTGGCCGCAGCTTATCCTGACTATGCCGTGCTGGGTGAGGAGCGTGCCGATGCTACGGCAGATGCCGCTACCCCCCGCTGGGTGATTGACCCCATAGACGGCACCGTCAATTATTTTTACGGTATCCCTATTTTCTGCGTGAGTATTGCGTTGAGTGTGCAGGGGCAAACGGTGTTGGGTTGCGTGTATGACCCCATGCAAGATGAGTGCTTTACCGTAGTGCAGGGGGGAGCTCCCTGTCTTAATGGTAAGCCCATTTGTGTTTCTTCTCGCTCCCGCATGGCTGATGCCGTGTTGTTTATCGGGCACGGAACGCACGATGGCTCGGGGGCAACCGGTATTGCTCGCTTTGCGCATATTTCTGCTCAAGTTCGTAAAATTCGCATCCTCGGTTCGGCTGCGCTTACGCTGTGTTACATTGCTGCCGGGCGGTTCGATGCCTATATAGAGAACCGCATTAACCTGTGGGATTTTGCTGCCGCTCGTATCATTTTAGAGGCCGCGGGAGGATGTCTGGAGTATACGCCCACCACAGCAGATGGCCTCAGTGGCTCCGTTATCGCATGGAATGGTAAACTGCCTATCCATGCAGCGCTTCAACTTTCGTAATTTCTTTTTTTATGAGTGTTCCCCGCCCCGCTTCCTCCAACACAGCCTCCCCCCGTGCCATAGCATACCAATGCCTCACCGGTTGGGGTAAAGGCGGTATCTTTGCAGAAACGCTCATTGCTCGCCATGCCTCGGGGCTTCCCTCTCATGACCGCGCCATGGTGCAGGCTATTGTGCTGGGTACACTGCGCAATATGCGTTGGCTGCAGCACATTTGCCAAACTCTGCGCCCCGCCTATTTAGAGGAAAACGCCAAATGGCTTATTTTGGCCGGGCTCTGCCAGCTTTTTGTGCTCAAACAGGCAGAGCATGCTGCCGTGGCTGAGACGGTAGCCGTTGCCCCGGCTAAGTTGCGTGGATTGGTCAACGGTATTTTGCGCAATGCCGTGCGCCGTCGTGCTGAGTTTGAGGCAGAGCTGCCACAGCTCCCCCTCGGTGTGCGCTACTCTGCCCCCGATTGGTTGGTGAAACGCTGGGTCAATGAGTTCGGCGCGGCAGAGGCAGAGCAAATGCTGGCATGGAACGTGCAGACCCCGCCGGTTTACGTACGCCTTAACCCCTTGCGTCCCATGCAGGTCCCTGCCGAGTGGGAGCCCTTGCCACACGCAGATGGCTGGTATAAATTGCCCGGCGGTATTCCCCTTGCCGCCCTCAAGGCCGGGCAGGTGTACGTGGCTGACCCCTCCACCCGTTATTGCATAGAGCTGCTTGCCCCGCAAAAGGGAGAGCATATTTTGGATGCCTGCGCCGCCCCCGGCGGTAAATCCGCCGCCATGATTGCCGCCACGGCGGGGGATATTCATCTGTTGGCTACCGATTCCGCACCGCACCGTCTGGACCAACTCAAGGACAACCTACTGCGTGCCGGTGGGCAAGATGTGCAGGTGGCCTGCCATGACTGGACCTCCCCATGCCCCGAGGCGCTCAAAGGGAGTTTCGACGCTGTTCTGCTGGATGTACCGTGCAGCAACTCCGGCGTGCTCCAGCGCCGTGTAGATGCCCGCTGGCGCATGCAACCCTCAGAGTTTGATAGGTTGGCTCAGTTGCAAGCCTCCATCTTAGAGCAAGCTTGTTCAGCCGTGCGCCCCGGCGGGCGTTTGGTCTACTCTACCTGCTCCATTGATTCTCAAGAAGACCGCCAAGTGGTAGATGCCTTCCTCTCTTGCCACCCCGAGTTCTCCCTCGTGCGTGATTATCTCGCCCTCCCTCACCGTGAACACGCAGACGGCGCCTACGCCGCGCTTTTAATAAAATCAACAGAGCCGTAAATAGCAGCACCGACTTCTGCTGCCGTGCGCTTTTTCTGTAATCCCGGCCGGTGCGCAAAAATCCCCTGTACAGAATGAGACTGCACAGGGGTGAGAGGGTGGTATAGGGCTCCCGTGGTTATCTGTGGAAATGGCCGTGCGGTTTATGTACCGGTTTATGGTGTACCACATGGTGTTTTACTGCCGGTGCTGCGTGGTAGCCGCCGCGGTAGTGGCTCATGCCATGATGGTGGCAGTGGCAGGCACTAAGGGCTACAAGGCTGGCAACGGCGAGGCTTACTTTGACGAACTTGTTCATATCTGATGTTTTTCTATTGGTTAATGTTAATATAAAAGTTATCGAACAATTAAAAATTACCACAAATAAACCAAAAGTCAAGAGAAAAGTTATAAAAATTTAACTAAATAAGCAAATTTATGTCAAGACGCAGATAAAACTTCACAAAAAGGGTGGTATATATTAGAATAATTCCATGCAAGAGCGAGAGGACAGCCACATACGCATACGCGGCGCGAGGGAGCACAACTTAAAGAATGTTGATGTAGCGATACCGCTAGGTGGAATCACGGTGGTGACGGGGCCCAGCGGTAGCGGCAAGACCTCCCTCGCCATGAGTACCTTATATGCAGAGGGGCAGCGGCGTTATGTGGAGACATTCTCTCCGTATGTACGCCAGTTCATGGACCGCATGGACCGTCCGGATGTTGACAGCGTAGAGAATGTGCCGCCGGCCATAGCATTGGGACAGCGCAACTCCGTGAAAAACTCGCGCTCTACCGTGGGAACCATGACCGGCATGAATGAGTACCTCAAGCTCATCTACTCCCGCATGGCAGAGGGGCACGATGCCGAGGGCCGCGTGGTGAAACCTGCAACCCCGCAAGGCGTGGCAGAAGCATTGCTTGCCGAGCATGAGGGAGGGGACGTGTTGGTATGCTTTGCCGTAACGCCTGTGGGAACCTTTGAGGAGATGGTGCAGGCATTGCAGGGTCAGGGGTACCTGCGTGTGTATGCCACGGGGGAGATTCTTCGTTTGGACGCCGCTACGGAGGCTCAAATAGGCATGGAACGCTGGCTGGTGCTGCAAGACCGCGTTAAGCTCAAGCAAGAGAACCGCATGCGCCTGACAGAGGCGCTGGAAACCGCCTTGCGTCTGGGGCAGGATGTGGTGTATACCGCTCTCAAAGAGGCCGGCGCTTGGGGCGAATTGCGAGAGCACCGCAGTGATTGGTACCCCTTGGCAGAGCCGCGTGCAGAGCTGTTCAGTGGTAACTCCCCCATGGGGGCATGCCCTGCCTGCAAAGGGTATGGCCGTGCCATTACGTATGATTACAATTTGGGAATCATACCGGATAAAAGCATAGAAGACGGCGCGCTCAAGATGCTTTCCTCTCAAACGCTTTCAGCGTGTTACGGTGATTTTGTGCGAGCCAACAAGCGCGCCAAAGCTGTGCGCATGAATGTGCCGTGGTCTCAGCTTACCCCCAAAGAAAAAGACTGGGTGTTTTACGGTAACTCCGGCGATATTGACCCTTGGACGGCGTCTGACTACAACCTTTGGTACGGCTATAAAGGCATTTTTGACGATATGGAGAAGCACGCCCACAAGATGACAGTGCGTGTGTTCTTGTCGTATTACCGCGTGTACAGTATTTGCCCCGATTGTCACGGCGGGCGCTTGCGCCCCGAGGCATTGGCCTTTACCATCGGCGGGCTGAATGTGCCGCAGGTGCAAGCCTTGCCCATGGATGAGCTGTTGCCGTGGTTGGATGCCTATGTGTTGCCCCATACCGGGGCGGATCGCTCTCTGGAGCAGGCCGTTAGGGAGTTCCGCAGCCGTGTGGCATATTTGTGCGAGGTAGGGCTGGGGTATATTGCGGCTAATCGCCTTACGCGCTCCCTGTCCGGCGGTGAGATTGAGCGCGTGAGCCTCACAGCCTGCCTGGGCGCAGCTCTGACCGAGACTCTTTTTGTGCTGGATGAGCCTACTGTGGGGCTGCACTCCCGCGATACGGCGCGGCTTATTGCCGCCATGCGCCGCTTGGCAGACCGCGGTAATACCCTGGTGGTGGTAGAGCATGAGGAGGCCGTGATGCGTGCAGCCGATTATTTGGTGGATATGGGACCCAAGGGCGGTGCCGCCGGCGGACGCGTGGTGTATGCGGGTGCGCCGAACGGTATAGCCCAAGCTGCAGAATCCCGCACGGGGGCATACCTGAGCGGGGCTCAATCCATTGCTATTCCTGCCAAACGCCGTAAAGGCAAGGGGGGTATTTCCGTTCGCGGGGCAGAGTGCCATAATTTGCACGATTTTGATGTAGAGATACCGCTGGGCGTGTTCAACTGCCTTACAGGCGTTTCCGGCAGTGGCAAAAGCACATTGGCGTGCCGCGTGTTGTATGGGCATGTTCACCCCGACGCTTTGGATGATGAAGATGAAATGACCGTGCGCAGCATCGGTGGGCTGGATAAGGTGAATGATGTGGTGCTGGTGGACCAAAGCCCCATTGTGCGCACCCCTCGTTCTACCCCGGCCGTGTATATGGGCGTGTTTGAGGATATTCGCGCCCTCTTTGTGGCAGAACCCGCTGCGCAGGCCAGGGGGCTGAAACCGGGGTATTTCTCGTTCAACAGCGGAGATGGCCGCTGCCCCCGCTGCGCGGGCCTGGGGCAAGAGAAGGTGGAAATGCAGTTCCTCTCCGACATTTTTGTTCCCTGCGCCATGTGTCATGGCACGCGCTACACCCCGCAGGCTCTCACTATCACTCTGTTGGGCTACAACATGGCCGAGCTGTTGGCCATGGATGTACTGAGCGTGCAAAAGCTTTTTGCTCGTGAGAAGAATGCGCGCGCTCGCCGCATTGCGGAGCGTTTGCAAATCCTGGTGGATGTGGGCTTGGGCCATTTGGGGCTGGGGCAGCCGCTCAATACCTTGTCCGGTGGCGAGAATCAGCGCCTGAAACTGGCTCATATTCTGGCAGATACCCTCACGGCCGAGTCTCAGGCCAAGGGGAATCTCCTCATATTGGATGAACCCGGTACGGGCCTGCATTTTTGCGATATAGAAGTGCTGTTGCGCGTGTTTGACCGCTTGGTAAAGCAGGGCAATACCCTGTTGGTCATTGAGCATAACATGGAAATCATTAAATGTGCAGACCATGTGATAGACCTTGGCCCTGAGGGCGGCACCGGTGGCGGCAATATCGTGGTGCAGGGTACGCCTGAGCAGGTAGCGGCTTGCTCGCAAGGGTATACAGGTGGATTCTTGGCTCAAACCTTGTATGGTCAGGCCGTGGCCGTGTCGGCTCCTGTTGTTGAGCATGCCGAAACAGCTATACCCCAAGGCGTTATTGCCTTGCGTGGCGCACGTCACCATCACCTCAAGAATATCGATGTCGATATCCCCCGCAATGAAATGACCGTAGTCACGGGGCTATCCGGCAGTGGTAAAAGTACGCTGGCTTTCGATATCATTTTTGCCGAGGGACAAAAACGCTTCATGGATGTCATGAGCCCCTATGCCCGCCAGTTTACCGAGCAGATGGAAACGCCCGATATTGACCGCCTTACAGGATTGCCCCCCACCGTGGCGATTGAGCAGAATCGCTCCCGCGGTGGTTGTAAATCCACCGTTGGTACCGTGACGGAGATATGGCAATTTCTGCGCTTGCTGTATGCCAAGTTGGGGCAGGCTCATTGCCCCAAGTGCAATATTCCCGTGGGGCGTCGCTCTGCAGATGAAATCCGTGCGCTGGTGATGGAGGCTTTGGACAAACGCCCTCCCTCCCTCATGATTGCTGCTCCTGTGGTGCGCAACCGTAAGGGGCACTATGCCGACTTGGCACGCTGGGCAGCCAAAAAGAAATACCCCTATCTCTTGGCAGATGGTGTGTTGAGCCGCCCCGATGAGTTCACCCCGTTGGATCGCTACTCCAACCACGATGTGGATATCGTATTGGCAGATATTGCCGTGCAGGGGAATCACATTACAATGAATGGCAAAGATTGTGATTTTGCCACATTGCATGAAACGGTGAACCGTGCACTTGAAATGGGCGACGGCTTTTTGCGACTCATTCAGGGCAATACGCAGCGCTTGTTCGGTACCCGCCTTACCTGTCCTCAATGCGGGGAAAGCTATGCGGACCCCGAGCCCTCCACCTTCTCGTTCAATTCACCGCACGGGTGGTGCCCTGCTTGTATGGGGCATGGGGTTGTGGCCGAGGTGTCTTCTAAAAAAGATGATGAGCGCCTCAGCGAACTGGAGAAAGAGCTGCGCTTTGATCGCGATGTTGAAAAAGGGCAATCCAAAGAGTCCCCTCGTTGTACCTGTAAAGCATGCAACGGCGCGCGTCTCAATCCCTTTGCCTTGGCCGTCACGTTGTTCGGTCACAATATCGCCGAGGTGGGGCAGCTGGATGCCGTGAGTGCCATGAATTTGGTACAAAACTGGCAGTTCAACGGGCGAGATGCAGAAATTGCCCGCAACGTTGTGGCTGAGATTGTGCCGCGCCTGCGTTTCCTGCAAAGCGTAGGGTTGGGCTATCTTACCATGAACCGTGCGGCCACCACCCTCTCCGGCGGTGAGACGCAGCGCATCCGCTTGGCTGCTCAGTTGGGGTCAGAGTTGCGTGGTGTTCTCTATGTGCTGGATGAACCCACCATCGGCCTGCACCCTTGCGATAATGAGCGCCTGCTCAATACGCTGGATACCCTGCGCAAACGCGGTAATACCTTGTTGGTGGTGGAGCACGATGCCGATACCATGCGCCGCGCCGACCGTATCATAGACCTCGGCCCCGGGGCCGGTGTGAGAGGTGGCGAAATTGTGGCTCAGGGAACTTTTGATGAAGTGATGCAGCTGCCGCAATCCGTCACCGGTAGTGCGCTTTCTCACCATGCCAAGCACCCCTATTGCGGTAAATGGTTGCCCATTGAAAATGCAGAATGGTTGGAGGTGAACGGCTGCTGTCTCCACAACCTCCGCAATGTCAATTTGCGCGTCCCCCGTGCGAGATTCACCGTGGTTACAGGCGTTTCCGGGGCGGGTAAAACCTCCCTTATTACCGGCACTTTGGCCACGGCAGTCAAGCATGCGCTGGGGGGAGCCATCAGCAATGAGGAACGCGCTTTGTGGCAATCCGACTCCGGTTTGGACTCCATCCGTGCCTTGTATCAAGTGGATCAATCCCCTCTCGGTAAAACTCCGCGCTCTACCCCTGCCACCTATATCGGTATATTTGATGAAATCCGCAAACTCTTTGCCCAAAGTGTCGATGCCCGCCGCTTGGGCTTTGATGCCGGCAGATTCTCATTCAATACCGCCTCCGGGCATTGCGAGTCTTGCAAGGGAACCGGCTACCGCAAGCAGGAGATGGATTTCCTGCCCCCGTGCACCGTGCCGTGCGAGACCTGCCGCGGCGCGCGCTATAACTCCCGTACACTTCAGGTGCGTTATAAGGGTAAAACCATAGCAGAGGTGTTGGACATGAATATGGAGGATGCCGCCGTGTTCTTCGAGAATCAACCTCGTTTGGCAGATCCGCTGCGCTTGCTGTGTGAAACAGGCTTAGGGTATTTAACCCTCGGTCAAGCCAGCAACACGCTATCCGGCGGTGAGGCTCAGCGCATCAAGCTGGTGGCAGAGCTCATTAAAGGCCGCCGTGCTGCGCTTACCGCCATTCGCCGTGGTAAGGCCCTGCCGCAAGACCTTTACCTCATTGAAGAACCCACCATCGGCTTGCATCCGCAAGATGTGCGCTTATTGGTCGGGGTATTGCGCCGTTTGGTTGAAATGGGCAACACCGTGGTGGTGATTGAGCATAATGTGGAGCTGATTTGCGAGGCCGATTATGTGATAGATATGGGGCCCGGTGCCGGGGCAGACGGCGGTACTATTGTGGCTCAGGGCACAGTTAAACAAGTTGCTCAGGCTAAAGACAGTATCACCGCCCCTTTTATTCCTGCCGAAGTATTTGAATAAAAAGAAGCGGTCGCAGGTTATGCGGCCGCTTCCGTTGGTTTTTATTTGTCGGGGTGTACCGGTGCCGGGTGTACAACGGTGGCCGTAAGTTCTCTGTCGCCTGCGGCATTTTGTTTATAGTTAATGCTGCAAGCATCCAGTGCAATCACCCCCGCAGCGCACAATGCACCCAGTATGGCACCGGCCAGCACCTTGGCCCAACTTTCTGTTATCCCCCAGCCTTTCAACAGGGAGGTAAGCCATGTGTATTTATTCTGTGTGTTTTTCATGATAACACCATAGAGATACCTCATATTCTGCCGATATTCCAGCGTTAGGAAGCACCCGCAGGCACTTTTCATGATTTTGTCATAATTTTTGATTTCTCTTGACTCTTGCAGGGCTAAGCGCTAGATTTTTTTTTGCAAGCCCGCCAAGCTTGATTTTTTCTTCTCCATGCCGCCCACTCCGGCCTTATTGATTTGCCCATGCCCCCAATCTGTCGGGAGACAGAACATAGACAACAATACACAACATCATGAACCTCAAAATATACACGGATAATATAGATGAATTGGCACAGCGTCAAATTGCACGTCTTTTAGAACAACCCGCCTTTGCCAATGCCAAGGTGCGCATCATGCCTGATGTCCATGCCGGTAAGGGGTGCGTTATCGGGTTTACTGCCGACTTGGGAGATAAAGTTATCCCGAACATTGTCGGCGTAGATATCGGTTGCGGCATGTATACAGTGGCTTTGGGTAAACAAAAGCCGGATTTTAATATGCTGGATGATGTGATGTGCCGCAATATCCCTACCGGTATGAACGTGCGCCGCCATGCCCTTGCTGAGTTTGAGCAGATGGAGTCCCTCCATTGCTTGGCATCGCTGCGTCAAGTACCGCGTCTGCACCGTAGTTTAGGTACCTTGGGTGGTGGCAACCACTTTGTGGAGGTAGATGTCAATTCTGCCGGTGATTATTTCCTCATTATCCACTCCGGTTCGCGTAATTTAGGGCACCAAGTGTGTGATATTTACCAAGAAGAAGCCATAGCAACGCACGCCGGTATTGCAGACCGTGCAGAGCGAGAAGCCTCCCTCATTGCATCCCTCAAGTCCACGGGGCGTCAGCAGGAGATTCAGACCGCCATCAAAGCCTTCCGGGCAGAGTGTGCGGCCGCCAAACCGGATGTACCGCGAGAGCTGTGTTATCTGGAGGGTGAGGCTCGTGCGCGCTATCTGCATGATATGCGTATTTGCCAGCAATTTGCGCTTCTCAACCGCGAGCTGATGGCCCGAATCATTGTAGAGCGTCTCGGCTTAACCGTGCAAGATGCCTTCCATACCACGCATAACTACATTGACCACGAGAGCAATATCGTGCGTAAAGGGGCTATCTCTGCCCGTGCCGGTGAGCAGTTGCTTATCCCCATCAACATGAAAGACGGTTGTATCTACGGTATCGGTAAGGGTAATGAAGACTGGAACTTCAGCGCCCCGCACGGTGCAGGGCGTATCATGAGCCGTAAACAAGCCTTCAAGAATCTCTCTTTAGAGGATTATCGGGCCTCCATGGCCGGCATTCACTCCTCTTGTATCAACTTAGATACCTTGGATGAAGCCCCCATGGCCTACAAAAATGCAGATGAAATTCTGCACCACATCTCGCCTACCGTAGAAGTTGTTGATATGTTTAAGCCAATCTACAACTTCAAAGCCGCGGAATGATTGAGCATTGACCGGTTACAAATTACGATGGACAAGTTGTCAAAATCGGCGCGCCTGGCTCGCATCAATCGCATAACTCGTCCATCGTAACCTGTAACTTGTCAATGTAACTCGTTTACCTTCACGCTGGCCATGCCGGCAGCGGCGGCGGCATCCAAACCGGGTTGGGCATCCTCAAAAACGACACATTGCGAGGCGGGTACCCCCATTTTTTCGGCCGCCAGCAAGAAAATGTCGGGGCAGGGTTTGCCGCGGCCCGGCGGTACATCATCGGGCGTTACAATGATATCAAACAACTCATCAATGCCGGCAGAGCGCATGGTGTTGAGCGCTCCGTGGCGCACGCTGCCCGTGCCGATTGCGTAGGGGATTCCTTGTTGGCGGAGCTTTTTTACCAGCCCGACCGTTTCCGGGATAATGGGCAGCGTTTCTGTCTCCAGCAGGTAATCGTAGCGGGCGCGTTTCTCGGCAGCCACCGTTTCGGGGTCCATGTTCAGGCCGTATAGGCGGTTGAGGTCTGCCACAATATCGGGGGCGGCCATACCGCCGTGCGCCACAAATTCATCCCAAAGGAACGCATGTTGCGGGGCTCCGTGGTTGCGCAGCGCATGCAACCACGCGCGGTGGTGGGTGGGCATGCTATCTACCAAGGTGCCGTCCAAATCAAAAATATAACCGCCGTATACGGTTTCCGGTATGCAAACGCGTTCACTCATGGCTGAATTACAGGTCATACTTTTTGACAAACTCCTTCAGGTTATCGTCTTTGCCGAAAATGACCAGCACGTCATCAGCCTTGAACTCAAGCGTGGGCTCGGGCATGTCAATCACCGGCTGCTCGGGGGTGCTGAGCACGTCGTCAGATTCCGCGGGCTCGGCCACCTTACCACGGCGTATGGTGAGCAGGTTGATTTGGTGCTTCTTGCGCATATCAACCTCCATCAGGGTCTTGCCTATCCATTCCTCTGGGAGCTTAACTTCTGCCAGTGAGTGGGTAGCGTCAATTTTACGCAAGCGCATCAGGCCATCGTTAATAAAGCGGTCGGTCAGCTGGCGGGCTGCTACATCTTCTACACGGAAAAGGTCTTTGACCCCGATGAGTCTTAACACACGGGCCTGCAAGTCATTGACGGCACGGGCGTAAAGGTTTTTAACACCCAATTCTTTCAGCTGAGCCGTAATGAGAATGCTGCGCTCCATAAAGTTTTCACCCACGGCAACAATCACGTGGGTATCCTCTCCCACCAGGTCAAGCCGTTGCAACACGCGTATATCGGTGGCATCGCCCACGCGGGCATCGGCCACGCTGTTTTTGATTTCATCCACGGCGCTTTCCTGTCGTTCCAGAACCGTGACCTCATAGCCACTGTCGGTGAGATAGAGGGCAAGAGCCCTGCCGAATTGACCTAATCCTATGATGACGAATTTCATGATGTGGAGTGCGGTAAAAAGGTGTATCAGGAGAGGGGGAGCCGGGTCTCCGGGTATCGTATGGGGGAGGGCTCCTTTTGCTTGATGAAGATGAGCATGAAGGTGAACATGCCGACGCGGCCGAACAGCATGTTGGCACAGAGGAAGAACTTAGAACCCACGCTGAGCGTTGCCGGGTCTATGAGGGAGTACCCCGTGGTGGTAAAAGCACTTACCTCAATGAACAACAGTTTAATGGTGCCGTTGCTTGATTGCGCAATGGCCGGCTCCATGAGCATAAGCACCATGGTGCAGCAGGCAATCCAGAAGGTGGAGAGCACCACGGTGGCCATGGCTCGCTCAATGGTATTGCGGGCAATTCGGCGCTTGTGCAGCTCCAAATCATGCTGGCCTCGCAACACGCGTATTACCTCCAGTATACAAATGATGAACAGCGGCGCATACACACCACCGCCCGTGCCCGCAGGGTTGCCGCCTATAAACATGAGGGCACACAAAAAGAGTTGGTACACCGGGCCGTAATCGCTGATAGCGGTCAGGTTGAATCCCGCAGAGCGCCCGATGGTGTTCCAAAGGCTCTCCCAAAGATTAAAATCCACCGAGGTGGCGTGTCGGGAGGGCTCCAGCAGAGAGAGCAGCAGCAGGCCTATGGTGCCCACAATCATGACAATGCCGGTAGCTCGCACCACCAACCATGTGTGGGTGCTCCATCTTACCGCGTTTTTCTTGCCTTGCAATTTGTTGCGCAGGCGGGTGTAGCATTCCAGATAAACGCCGAACCCCAGTGTGCCGGCCAGCGTCAGCATCATCATCACGCCTTGCACCAATTTATCATGTTTCACGCAGGCCTCGGCCATGTTATCGGTAAACAGGGTGATGCCTGCATTGCAAAAGGCCGATATAGCATGGAAAAACGCCCGGAACCACAGCAAATCCTGCGGAACCCCCGGCACCCCTTTCCACAGCACATACAGCAAACTTGCCCCTATGGCTTCTACCGTAAAGGTGATGATGATAACGGTTTTGATAAGCGTGGGAATGATATTGACACCTTGCTGATCCAGCAGAGAGGAGATAGCCAAGCGGTCTCGCACCGCCAGTTTCTTACCTACCAGCAGCAGCACAAAGTAAGAGAACGTCATCACCCCAATGGCACCTATCTGTATATTGAACAGCACCACCAACTTACCCAAGGGGGTAAAGGTGTTGCCCACATCTACACTGGTGAGCCCTGTGATGGAAATGGCCGAGGCACAGGTAAAAAACGCATCGGTAAACGAGATAGGCACCATGCAAGCCCCCGGGGTAAGTAGAATTAGGGTGCTGAGCATCACCATGGTCAACATGGTGGTAAAGAACACCACCGCAGGGCTCCATCGACTGTGGGTGGCTTTTTTACCTGCCTTTTGGCTCTCCTTAAACAAGGCGCGTATGTTGATAAACGAATACGTGCCGAGCAAGAAACTGAGCAGCAAACTTGCCCGCAGCGATTTCTCGGTCAGAAAGCCGAATATACCGCCCGAGAATACAAAGGAGGCCACCAAGCCCGTCAGCAACTGCAACCATAAAAAGCGCCCCGGCGAGTTGTGGTGCCGCAGCTCTGTAATAAAATGAAAAATAACCGCCAGCGTGTTAAACCACACAACCCCGCACAGCAGTAGGTGAGACCCCTGCATAAACATGGTGCGCTCTGCCTCTACGGCGGTGAACCCGGCCACAAAGCACTCCCACAACACAATAACAAAGGCGAGCGCACCGGTGATAACCTCCGGCAGCTCCAAGATTCTGTGTTGTTTGTCGATATTGACCATGTGCTTGTGCCACTATTCTACCACAAACGTTGACAAGGTGCAAGTGCCGACTTATTGGCGCGGCGGCATGCTGATAATCAGCGGTGCAACCTGCTCCAATCGGCGGAGCAGGGGCGCCCCCACGCAGAAGAGCGCAATTTTTAAGATAAAACCAATCAACGGTATCGGCGTGGTGATGATACACGCCATCAGCAAAAACAGAAAAACGGGAATGGCAATGCGTTGCTTCAGCGGGGCTGCCGCCATAAACGGTAAATTCACCAAACTGCTCACAAACAAGATAAAGGTGATAATGACGGGGGCCTGCCCTTGCTTGATAAGCAATAATTCATGGGTAAAAGCCGTATAAAAGGTGCATGCCGTCAAAATCCCTGCCATAATGAGCGCAAATACACCGGCAAAGCGCGTTACACTCATTCCCCTGTTGGCCAGCAACACATTGTGGCACCAATAGCACTCTATGCTGATGAGCACCACCACAATATTCAGCAAAACATCCGATAAATGCCCCGCATGAACGCCAAGGAGACTCCCCAGCAGCAGTACCAGCACAATCTCGGCTATGGCGGTTATCATCACCGCCATCATCATGTAACGTGCCAGTTTCGCAAGCCGGCTGACCATGGCTTTTACCGGCACGAAAATGAAATATTCGATTTCGTTCATGCTTCGGGCTCGGTGGTGGGCTCATCTCGGTGGGCAGGGGCGTATCCCATGGGGAAACGGGCTTTGCCGCTCATATCCGTCAATACCCGGCAACCGGTATACCCCAGCTCTGCCATTATGTCGGCCGTAGTGTGGCCTTGGTCATGCCCTACTTCCAGCATCACCAAGCAGCCTTCGGCCAAGTACGGCAGCGCCTCTTTAAGGAAACGGCGTACAATATCCAAACCGTCCGCCCCGCCATACAGGGCCGTTGCGGGGTCATGGCTTACCTCGGCAGATACCTGCTCACCATCCGGCACGTAGGGCAGGTTGGCCAATACCAAATCAAAATCAGCCGGCGGCACCACCGGGTTGTCGTCCTTGCTGCTCCACGCTTCAAACAGGTCACTGCGGTAGGTGCGCACTTTGGCTCCCAAGGCGGTGGCGTTCTCCAAGGTGAGAGCCAAGGCCGGTTCAGACACATCTGCCATCACCACCTCGGGCTTGTGGGGCGCCAGTTCCAGCGCAAGTGTAATGCCTATGATACCCGAGCCACAGCCCATATCCAACACGCGCATGCCTTGCTGCGGTTTCACGGTGTGCAGCGCCATCTCCACCAGCTCTTCCGTCTCGGGGCGGGGAATGAGGGCCCTGGCATCGGTGCGGAACTCACGGCGGTAAAACTCTGTCGTGCCCAGCAAGTGTTGCAGGGGCACGCCTTTGCCGCGCTCCCTCAACAGCTCGCGCAGCGGGGCCAGTTGCGCCTCGCTCAGCGGGTCATCATGGTGCAGGTACAGCCATGTTTTGCTGCATCCCAGCACATGCACCAGCAGGCTTTGCATAGAGTGCCGCGGGGCGTCTATCCCGCGGGCTTCCAGATACGCGGTACCGGAGGTGAGAATATCCTGTATGGTTTTCATGGCGTATTACTTGAGCTCATCCATACGCTCCTGCATTTCTGCATGTTGCATGTGGGCGATGATATCTTCAATCGCGCCCGATGCCACCACCGTGTCCAAATTGTATGAGGTGTAGCCGATACGGTGGTCGGTTAAGCGGTTTTGCGGGAAGTTATAGGTGCGTATTTTTTCTTCTCGCCCGCCGGAGCCGATGAGGGCACGGCGCTGGGCAGAGTAACTTTGCTGTGCCTCGCGCTGTTTCATTTCAAACAGGCGGGCTCGCAAAATGCGCATGCCGGTCTCTTTGTTCTTGAGCTGAGAGCGCCCGTCCTCGCAACGCACCATGATACCCGTGGGTAAGTGGAAAATCTGCACGGCAGACTCTGTGCGGTTTACGTGCTGGCCTCCGGCACCACCGGCGCGGCAGGTCTCAATGCGCAAATCCTCGGGGCGTATTTCTACGTCCACCTCCTCAGCCTCGGGCAACACAGCCACCGTGGCGGTAGAGGTATGAATGCGCCCCTGCGTTTCCGTGGCGGGCACACGCTGTACGCGGTGTACTCCGCTTTCGTATTTAAGGTAGCGGAACACCTCCTCCCCGCTGATGCGGGCCGTTACTTCACGGAAACCGCCTATGGCATTGGGGCTGGCATCCAGTATCTCGAACTTCCAGCTGCGGCTCTCGGCATAGCGCTGGTACATGCCCAGCAAATCTGCCGCAAACAGGGCCGCCTCATCACCACCTGTACCGGCGCGTATCTCAATAATGGCATCGCGGTCTTCCGTCTCGTCGCGGGGCAGCAAGCTGTATTGCACCTCTTCCTCCAGCTTGGCAATGCGGGGCTCCAGCTCGGCCAGTTCTTCGGCTGCCATTTCGGCAAGGTCAGCATCTTCGGCTGATACCAGGGCACCGGCCTCATCCCGTTGCTCTTTTGCTTGGCAAAGCTCTGCCCAAATATGCATCAATGCCTGGGTACGGCGGTGCTCGCGCATGATGCTTTCTGCGCGGCTGCGGTCGTCAAAGAGTGACGGGTCGGCAATCGCTTCTTCCAGCTCTGCGAGGCGTTGGCGGCGTTTTTCTATCAGTGGTGCGTAATCCATCTTGTCGCGCGCTATTGTAAGCTTTGTACTGATTTTAAGCAAGCTCAATCTGTGCCTGTGCCGTGCTTTCTCTCTTCTTGATAAGCTTTTTTGCTTGTCAACACGCTAAATTTTGCTTGCCAAAGTGCTGCTTGCATATTAGTATAGGCGTGTCGCGCCGTGCAGGCGTGTACCTCCGTATTATAAGGATTTCTAACATTTTTATCAGCAATGGACTTTATTTCTCCTACAGCAGCCGCACTTACACCCTCCCTCACTCTGGCCATTACCAACAAAGCCAAGGAGTTGAAGGCTAAGGGTGAGCAGATTTACGGCCTCGCCGGCGGCGAGCCCGATAAGGACACCCCCGAGAACATCAAAGCTGCCGCTATCAAGGCTTTGGAGGAAGGTGCCACCAAGTACACCCCCTCCGTAGGTCTGCCCGCTCTTCGTCAGGCTATCAGCGACAAGCTCAAGCGCGACAACAATCTGGATTACTCCATTGACCAAATTTGCGTATGCAGCGGCGCCAAGCCCGCCGTGTATGCCGCCCTGCGTGCCACCATCAGCGAGGGTGACGAGGTTATCATTCCCTCCCCCTACTGGGTAAGCTACCCCTCCATGGTAGAGCTTTGCGGCGGTACCCCCGTATTTGTAGAGACCAAGCCCGAGAACGGCTGGAAGATTACCGCCGAGGAGTTCGAGAACGCCATGACTCCCCGCACCAAGATGATTATCCTCACCACGCCCCATAACCCGACGGGTGCCGTGTACACCGAGGATGAGCTGCGCGCCTTGGGTGAGGTTGCAGTGGAGGAAGACATCCTCATCATTGCCGACGAAATCTACGAGCACCTCATTTACGACGATGAGAAGCACGTTTCCATGGCTTCCCTCAGCCCCGAGCTCTACAACCTGACCATCACCATCAACGGCTTCTCCAAGGGCTACGCCATGACCGGCTGGCGCTTGGGCTACACCGCCGCTCCTGCCGGCATTGCCAAGTATATCAAGATGATTCAGGACCACTGCGCTTCCAATGCCACCACCTTCTGCCAGTACGGCGCTATCGAGGCTTTGGAGGGCGACCAGTCCTTCATCTCCGACCTGCGCGAGGAGTACGACTTCCGCCGCCAGTACGTGTACGACCGCCTCTGCAAGATGCCCAAGATTAAAGTGGTAGAGCCCAAGGGTGCCTTCTACTTCTTCATCGACACCACTGAGCTGGGTATGGATTCCCTCACCATTTGCGACCAGTTGCTGGAGCGTTACAAAGTGGCAGCCATCCCCGGCATTGCCTTCGGTAACGACAACGCCATCCGCATCTCCTACTGCACATCGCTCGACGTACTCAAGGAGGGCCTCGACCGCCTCGAGGACTTCTGCAAAAAACACTGATTTTTAAAACCAACCGCATCCGAGAGGATGCGGTTGGTTTGCATTTACAGGTTACAAGTTACGATTGACGAGTTGAAAATATAGGCGAGCTCTGCTCGCAGGACTAGGCAAAGTCTGAGCATAAGTTGCCGCCAGCATCCCGGCAGTAAGTTGTGCTTAGGCTTTGCTCTTTCCGCGAGCTCCGCTCGCCTAACTTTTGAACTTCGTCAATCGTACCTTGTAACTCGTCAATGTAATTAACTTGTCCATCGTAATTTGTAACCTGTAAATGTAACTACCTTAGTCCTATTAAGCAACGCTTTTCTGTCACCGCCGTTTTCAACGGGGTTTCCTTTATTTATCTATCATAACCGGAGGTTTCGTTCATCCGCTGCCGCGGACTCACTGCACGCTCCGGCTACACGTCTTACCGCCCCGCACACGCGGGGCTTAGGAATTCGGCTCTCTTGCGCTCGCAGGACTAGGCAAAGCCTGAGTATAAGTTGCCGCCAATATTCCGGCAGTAAGTTGTGCTTAGGCTTTGCTCTTTCCGCGAGCTCCGCTCGCCTAACTTTTGAACTTCGTCAATCGTACCTTGTAACTCGTCAATGTAATTAACTTGTCCATCGTAATTTG
>JAFYUT010000063.1 GCA_017549485.1 Akkermansia sp. | reverse complement strand
GGTAAGGCTTGTAGAGCCTGTTGCAGGGCGGCTTCTTTTTCAGGCGGGCCCTCCCACAGTAATCCCACGGCTTGGCCCAATACAGGGTGGGGTATGGGCACTGCCATTACCGCCAGCCCGGTTGCTGCCGTCAGCTCTTCTTCTACGCTTTCTGCCTGTATTTTAATGCCGCCGCTGTTAATGACACTGTCCACCCGCCCCAGTATGCGGAATCGGCCATCGGGCAAAATTTCTGCCAAATCGTTGGTTTCCAAATCGGCAATACCCAAGTAGGGAACGCTCAGCACCAAAGTGCCGCGTGGGCTCATACCAACCGTTACCTGCGGTAACGGGGTATAATATGCGGCGGCTTGTGCTCCGTTAATACGGCGCAGGGCAATATGGCTGAGCGTTTCCGTCATGCCGTATGAGACATATACGGCAGAGCGGCACGCTTGCAAGGCTGTTTCCAACGCTGCATCCACAAAACCGCCACCCAGCAGAATGGTGCGGGCTTGCTCCAGCTGTGCCGTGCCTCCTGCTTGTTGCAGTGTGGTATGGGCCTGCATGGGTACCAACGGCGCAAAGTCTACGGGCGTATGCAGCTGTGCCAGCGGGGTGGATGACGGCTCTGCCGTGATGAGGTTGAGCCCTCCCACCAAGGCTCGCACCACCATCATTTTGCCGGCAATATATCGCAGGGGCAGGCAAAGCAAGGCTGTGTCACCCTTTTTCAACCCGAAATAACGGCAGGTGGCCTCAGCACTTGCGCGCATGGCTTGTTTGCTGACAATGATTGTTTTAGGTGTCCCGGTAGAGCCCGAGGTTTGCAGCTCCATCTCTTCCGTCGGGGCGTACCATTCGTGTAAAAAGGCAGCCAAATCTGCCTCAATACCACGGCACGGGGCTGTTGTGGAGCTGAAAGGCAAGCCATTGACAAGGAGTGGTTCCATGGAGTATCAGTTGCCGTAGCGGTGCTGTATGAGCACGTTGAAATAGGAACCTGCACCGCCTTCTTGTACCAAGTGGCGCTCCTCCGCCTTGTTAAGGTCAGCCATCGGCAGCAGAAAATCACGCTGGCTGAGGTACTGCACCGCATCCCCCTCACATCCGCGTGCTAGGTTCATCAAATCGGTAAAATTCACATCGGCCGTAATATCACATTTACCGGCAAGCGGCGGCAATTCATCCGCCTGCAACAGTGTGTGCGCCTTATACCCACGCAGGGAGCCTGCCGGGCGGCGGTAATACAATTTGTCTACCGTTTGCCCGTAATCAATGGTCAGATACGTACCGGCATGCCAGTATTTTTGCCATTCAGCATACCATTTATGGTAACTTTCGTGTACTTCTATCACTTGGCCCTCGCGGGCCCAGTGGGCAAAGGCCGTAGAGGCCGGCAGTGCCTGCTTATCAGCTTGGCGTATCACCTTGCCCTCTACCACGGCCAGCCCCAGCTCCCACCACTCGCCGTTCTGGTATACAAACTGACGGGCAGGGAAGGCATCCGGCAGCTCATTGCTGAACAAAAAGGCTCGCCCGTTGACCTTGCGCAGGGCTTTTTCTACACTGTCACAAATGCTTACGGCACTTCCTGCCACCAATCGCTGCAATTTGCGCAGGGAGGGGGAGCGGTCTACCATGATGTAGCGGGCAAACATTTTCTCCCACAGGGAGAACTCATTGCGCACCGCCATGGCCATATCTCCGTTACCACCGCCAATTTCAATAATCGGCAAGCGGCAGCCGCAGGCCTTACAACTCTCTCGCCACAAGGCTACGATTCGGCGGGCCGGTAAGTTGCTCATGGTGGCGGCGGTAGAAAAATCACCGCGAAACCCGATACCCGGTATATTGTTGCTGTAGTATCCCGTTTCTTCATCATACAGGGCAACCTCCATGAACTCTGCCATGGAAATCCAGTTGCCGTGCGCCAGAATGTACGGGGCTATGTTCATGCCGCCTGCTTGTTACAGTGAGAGGTCCAGCATGCGTTGCAGCGGCTTTTCCGCGCGGCGGCGCAAGTCTTCCTCAATGCGTACCTCGGGTTCCATATCGCGCAGACAGTTGCGCAGTTTCTCCAAGGTGTTGAGCTTCATGTACTCACATTCATTGCAAGAGCATTGCTCAAAACCCATGCCGATAAATTCTTTGCCGGGTACCAATTTGCGCAGGCGGTGCAGGATACCGCTTTCTGTCACAATGATGAACCGTGCCGCTTTGCTGTCTCGGCAGTAGGGTATCATCTTCTCGGTAGAGCAAATGTGGTCGGCCAACAGGCGTATGGGCTCTTGGCACTCAGGGTGGCACACCACCTCGGCATCGGGGTATTGGGCGCGCATCTCCAGCACGCGGTCGCGAGTAAAGCGCTCATGCACATGGCAGGCACCGTTCCACAAGGTCATCTCTCTCCCCACTTTGCGGGCAGTCCAAGCCCCCAGGTTACGGTCCGGCACAAAGAGAATCGGGCGGTCTGCCGGGGCTGTTTCAATAATGCGCTGGGAGTTGCCGCTGGTTACAATCACATCTGCCAAGGCTTTGACTCCGATAGAACAATTGATGTAGGCCACCACATAGTAATTCTTGTCTTTGTTTTCCTCCAAGAACGCGGCAAGCTCCTCTGCCGGGCAAGATTCCTCCAGCGAGCAAGCGGCCTCCTTATCCGGCAGAAGCACCGTGCGTGTGGGATTCAGAATACAGGCTGTCTCAGCCATGAAATGCACACCGCAGAACACAATCACATCACACTCTGCTTCTTGAGCTTTGCGTGCCAAGGCGAGAGAGTCTCCCACAAAATCCGCTAAATCCTGAATCTCGGGGCGTTGGTAACTATGCGCAAGTATTACGGCGTTGCGCTCTTTTTTGAGTTGTTGTATTTCCTGAATCAAATCCTGATTTGACATGCCGTGAGCCTATCATGTTGATGTGCTTTTGTCAAGCAAATCACATGCGGCATTGACTATAAGCTTGACTATTGAGGGGGATACCTGTATGCTTGCGCGCATGAATCTGAAGCAAATAACGGCTCTGGCTTGTTTGCCTGCCTTGTTGAGTGTTGCCCCCGCGGTAGATGTGGTGCTTTCCGGTGGCGTTGCGCTTAAATCTTGGGAGAAACTGCGCGGGCCGAATGCTCATGATAACTGGTGGGCCAACTTTGTGCGCGGTGCTACGGTGCGTATCGATAAACTCCAAAAAGAGAACCCTAAAGCGAAAATTGTGTGGATTGTGTTCCGCCCCGCTTATATCAGCCGCGGCAAAGAGGATGGCAAGGACTACATGACCATGATTCGCGAGCTGGCCACCAAGCGTAAACTCAAGTTGGTTTTTGTGGATACCGCAGAGCAGGCGTATCAAGCCATTAACAATGCCGGTAAAGGTAAAAATAAAATCACCTCGTTTTACTATTTCGGGCATTCCAATGCCCATGCTTTCATGCTTGATTACAGCAGTGATATCATCGGCGCCTCCAAGCATTGGATGCATGAGAAAGATTTGGAATCCAAATTGAAAAAATCTGCCTTCGCCCCCAATGCCGATTGCCGCAGCTTCGGCTGCTATACCGGCAACAGCATGTCTGCCACGTGGCAAAAGGCTCTCGGGGTGCCCCTCTGGGGCAATACCTCGTTTACCCGTTATCAACCCGTTGGTTGGGGGGAATTGCCGGAGGGTGGCGGCGAGTGGGTAAAATAACCCCATTCCCCCGCTCTCCCCTTTTTTCATCCTTGATTCACTACCGCGGTTCGGCGGTAGTTCTGTTATTTGCGTTTTGTTACCGGCTTTTTTTACCCTGTTGTTTTATAGGAGAAATGGGTTATGAGTTTGATAATCAGTGAATAGATTTTTATTGTTGTGAAAAGTGCCTGCGGGTGCTCATAAGTTCTTGAAAAATTCCCGACTTCGCTTTATTTCATAGGGAAGTTTTCGTCATTGTTGGCTTTTTGTCCATGCCTGAGGCTCCGAAATCGGCTTGGTCAGCAAGTAATCGAGAGTGTGGCCGTCTGCCTGCCTCTCGAATCGGCAAACCGCGGAAACAAATACCGTAACACAAAAACACAAATACTGAAAACATGATAACAACAAACATGCCGTACTCCGCATCATCCCTCATCACCCCCATTGCAACTGCCGGCTGCTCTCCGCTTCAAGAAGCAACCCTCGTGGATGCTCAGCCGAGCGTACAATGCATCAATGAGGTGTTGGCATTCAATACCCCGCTGCCGGTGCCTCAAGATACCATGGCCTTGGTCTACTTGCAGCTGGACGACGAGGGTGATTTGCTCATCACCCGCAATCCTCTGGTTGCTGTATCTGAGTCAGAGCAAAATGCCGCCATGCAGGCGGAAATCAACACCCCCGCTGCCGATACGCTGCATTTCCACAAGCATTTGCAGGGGGATGCGTGGAAGCATATTGACAACAACCTCCTTTGGTTGCCGGAGATGAATGCGGGCAAGGCTCGCCTGTTCAAGCTCTCTGCCGGTACTTACTACATCAGCGCCCGTCTCTCCAATGACAACATGGGGGCTTACAACAATGAGAACCGCAAGCTTTTCCGCTATGCCGTGCATGCCATCAGTGAGGCTTCTCCCTATCTGTACGAGCCCGATGCCACCATCTGCCCCTCCTGCGGTTGCGGTGGTGATTCCGATGGCGATGCGGACTCTCAGCCCGCCTCCGAGCTCCCCTCCACCCCGGATGACATCTGCCGCGCTCAGGCCTTCCCCGTGCTGACGGCAGACGGCAAAACCGCCCTCAAATACGACGGCCCTTGGGGCTGGACCTGCGCCCGAGACGGCGCTGCCATTCGCATTACCCCCACCAAGGGCATGCCGCTCACTTTCGTGGTGGATGCCGCAGATGCCTCCCTTGCCCGCCCCAACGGCGAGACCCGCAAGCGCAACTTCCGCGTGCAGTTGCAGAATACCGACGGCTCCCCCTGCGCCACGGGTGAGCCCGCCCGCATCATGCTGACGGATGCCACGGGGCTGAGCCTTATCTTTGATGCCGCCACGGGCATTGTC
>JAFYUT010000062.1 GCA_017549485.1 Akkermansia sp. | reverse complement strand
GGAGGGAACTGTGTAACCCACTACCTGATTGCAGGTGTATGCGGAGAGGGCTGTTACAGCCATGCTGTGGGGGCTGTTGTGGGCATCGCCAAACAGGCAGTTACCGGCGGCAATCCATACGCGGGTCTGACCGTCAGGATTGATGGCAGAGTCCTTCTTCTTTTCCGCAAGTTGAGCCAGCTGCTCTGTATTACCGCGCAGGGCATTGCTCAGCGGGCGACCGAAGTCGTACATCTCGCCGGCCGGCAGCTGGTAAAAGCGGTTGCCGTAGGGGAAGATAAGACCGCGGGAGAAGGGCATCTCAAGGTTGAACTGCGTGGCGTGGCTGGAGGTGACTACCATTTGCGGGGCTCCGTTCCCCAAGCGCTCGGCAAAGAGGCTTTGGAAACCGTTCTCAAGCAGGTCTTTACCTTTCTCCGTGCTCTCATCATAGGTGGTGGTGGTGGGTTCTACGCCACCGGTTTGCTCCAAAATGGGGGAGTTGGTCCAGTCTGTGATGCAGTAGCTGTAGTCAAAGTGGTGCCAGCCTACATTGGTGGTGCCCAGCATGCGCTTGATGACAAGCGGCTTGTCTTCTTTGGCGATACGCATGGCATCCTCAGCGCTGTAGCCGGTGACAATACCCCAGATGCAGTCACCCCACACATCGTCGTCCACCTTACGGGCGGCGCGGTGCATGTGGTTGATGGTGTCTCGGCCAACCTCCTCAGGCTTAACGACGATGCCGGCATAACGGGCACCGGTGCTGCGCAGGGCCTCGGTAAGAGATTCCTCTGTAAGGGCGGGGATGACCACTTTTTGAGCACCCGGGTATTTGGCTACCAAGGCATCTGCCACGGCGGCCCACTCGGGGTCTTGGGCGGTGGTCTCGGTGGTGACTACGGTGTAATCCTCTACCGTGGGGGCTACTTTGGCAATGGGTGTTTCCTCTGCAGCGGGGGCGGGTTGCTCTTCATCTGCCGGGGTGTAATCTTCAGGCACGGTGTAGTAGCAGTTTACATTGCGGTTACCGAAGATGTCTTTGGCGAGCTGCTGAATCTCTTCAAGCGTGATGGATTTGAAGTCATCCACCAAGTTGCGAATCTGCTCAATTTTCTCGGGGTCGCTCTGCAGGTCTGCCAAGGCGCCGCACCAGAAGGAGTTTTGGCGCAAGGATTTCTCAGAGGAGGCAATGATGGGGCGAATGGCGCACTGGAAGTCGTCCTCCGTGATTTCGCCACGCCCAACGGCATCGAGAATCTCCATCATGGCGTCATTAACCAGCTTGCGGTTGCGTTTTACACCGGCGCTGGCGGTAATGATGGTGGCGGCGTTGTCCATATCGGGCGCGGCGCTGATAGAGACAGAGGGGGAGTAGGTCTCACCCATCTTGGCGCGGATGCCATCAAACAGCTTGGCTCGGGCGATGGAGGTGAGCACGCGCAGACGGCGGGTGTGCTTAACATCCTTGCCATTGCCGGCGGGGCGTACCTGTACCACGAGGGTCTTGTCCAAGTTGGTGGGGTAGCGGAAGAATTCTTCTTGCCCCCAGGGTTGGAAGTTGACGGTGCTTTGCTCGGGCGTGAGCTGGGTGAACTCGGGGTTACGGGCAGGCATGGCCCCGAAAGTGCGCTCGATGATGGGCAGGGCTTTCTCAATATCGAAATCACCCACCAAGGTTACCTCCATAGCGCCTTTTTGGAAGAAAGGCTCAACGGCGGCTTTTACCTGCTCTGCGGTGATGGCCTCTACCTGCTCACGGGCAGGTACAGTGAAGCGGATATCACTGCCGTACAGGGCTTTGGCACTGTGCAGGGAGTAGGCACCCTCAGGTGTGGTTTGCAGCTGCTGGTACATGCCGGGCAGGCGGCGGTGAATCATGGCAATGGCCTCTTGGCGGAAGGCGGGGTGCATGATGCCGGCCACAATCAGCTTGCACTGCAGCTCCAAGTCCTCCTCTGTGGTGCCGCCTGAGTAGCTCATGCGGGTGTCACCCATACCGAAGTTGAGGTCCACATTGTGGCCGAGCATGATGCGCTTGAGCTCATCGAGGTCGTGAGCTTCGAGGGCGCTCAGGCCTACAACGGAGCCGGCTACCATGTTCAGGCCGGGGATGAGCGGCATCTTGAGGTTACCACCGTCTACTGCGGCGCTGACGGTAAGGGCACCCTTGCGGTAGTCAGTACGCTTGAGGTTGACCTTAATGCCGTTGGAGAGGGTGAGGGTGGTAATGTCGAGGTCGGCAATGTGGTCTTTCTTCACAATCTTGCCGGGCTCGCCGATGTTGTCGTAGGCAAAGGGCTTGGCTGCGCGCAGCTCGGGCTTCTCTACGGCTACTTGGTTGGCGGCGTCGAAAGCGGCCTCAAGCGTCTCGGCTGTCATGTCTGCCGGGATGGAGCCGGTGGCGGTAAGCTTGCTGGCGGCGGCGTTGTAAGCTTGCTCCAGCGCGGCTCGGCAGCAGTCCGGGTTTTGAGCGATGAGCTGCACGGCCATCTGGAAGATGCGTAAATCTTCCTGCGGTGAGGTGTGCACCAGTTTGTCGCCCACGGCGTTGATGAGGTAAGAGGCCATCTTGTCGGCGGTGGTGCTGTCCCAAGTCTCAATGGAGTGGGTGAGGTCAGCGGCAATGCCGGAGAGCACCTCGGTGAACTCGTGCTCCTCAAAGCCGTATTGAATGGCCTTGCGCAGCTCTTGCTCGGCGCGGTTAAGGGCGGGTTGCCACTTCTCGGGGGCGGCTGTTACGCTCAGGCTGAAAGCCTCTGCCGTGTTGAAGAATACTTCGCTGCCTACCGAGGCGCTATTGAAGGGGGAATCTGCTTGCTGGGCAATGCGGCTCAGGCGGCGGTTCACCATGGCGCAAGCCAGTTGCAGCGGCATGTCTTTAATGCGCTTCACGAGGGTATCCGGCTCTGCCGTGTAGGGGGTAACCGTGGCAGACGAGATGCTTACCGTGGCTTGCTCTTTAACGGGCAACACGCGTACGGTGCGGCCGGTATTGGTGAGGGTGCCCAGGGAGGGGTGCTCCGGGTTCTCGGCCTTGGGCATGCTTACAAAGTGGTTGCGAATCCACTTCTCAGCCGTGGCTACCTCGAAATCGCCTGTTACAATCAGCGTCATGCGCTCAGGCACATAGTGCTTCTTGTAATACTCGCGGAACAGCTCATAGGGAGCGTTTTTGATGACATCCTCGCTGCCGATGGGCATGTATTTGGAGATGCGCGTGCCCTCCGTCAGCTGGTCGATGGTGGAAATCATGGCCCGGTAGCTCTCCGAGTCGCGGCTCTTGAGCTCGCTCACAATGATACCGCGCTCGTGGTCAAGAGCTTCGTCCTCAAGCGTGGCGCCATCGGCAAAGTCTCGCATGATGGTGAATGCAAAGTTCACCGTCTCGGGGTTCTGGTTCGGCAAATCCAGCATGTACACCGTGTGTTGCAGGGAGGTGTAGGCATTGGCATCGCCGCCGAATCCCAGCCCCAAACGCTGCATGGCGGGGATAAGCTCTCCGCGCTTGAAACTGCGGCTGCCGTTGAACACCATGTGCTCCAAAAAGTGTGAAATACCGCTCGTCTCCTCATTCTCGTCCAGCGAACCGGTCTGCACAAACAGGCGCACACTGGCGCGACCTGCCGGTTCCTTGGTCGGGCGAATCATATAGGTTAACCCATTATGCAGCTTTCCCACAACCAATTGCGGGTCTTGTTGCAGCTGCAAAGCCTGCTCGGGGGTCATGGCTTGTGCCGTTGCGGCTGCCTGTTGTACCTCTTCGGCAGGTGCGGGAGCCTGGGCATAGGCACATGTGGCTGCCCCGGCCATCACCATCAGCGTTGTCGTTATGGTTCTGTTCATAATCAAAAATTGATTTTCCCTACCATACCACAATGATTACCCTTTGTCGAACCATCTTTTTTATAATGACACCAAAAAACCGTTTTTTTACTGTATGACACCAATCTTTTCCCCTTTCTGCTTTTTTCTGCTTGACTCTCACCCCCGCCTTTTGATACCATGACCCCGGCCCTGTAGCTCAGTGGTTAGAGCAGGCGACTCATAATCGCTTGGTCGCGGGTTCGAGCCCCGCCGGGGCTATTGCCAAAGGCTGCATTCCTGAAATTGAGGGGATGCAGCCTTTTCTTATTTACGCACTGATATTTAACGAATTGCGGAGTCCTTAATTGTTAAAAAGAATGTATATTAAAAGGTTCAAAACGCCCTGATTTTGCCCTCTCGTACTCCCCGGGGACTCTAAAGGACTGGGGTCGCGGCATACAATAAACCCCTATTTTATTGCAAGAGCTTAATGATGAGTGGATTGGATAAAAGTATATGGTTTACCCCTCTCAAATAAAAGTGGTGTTGATAATGAATACGTTATGAGCCTGACCCATAAAAAGACTATACTTTTGCCCCTTTTCCAGCCCGAAAATCGGCAAGCTTTTTAACGATTCGAGCCTCTCCTCAACACGGCAGACCAAGGGCTCCACTTCGAGCAAATCCTACCCTTGCAGCCTCAGTTTTTGTGCTTTTCCGCACTAACAGCTTGCAGAGCCTCCCGGATTCTGGTAACATGACACCGTAATAAATACAATTTTTTCCACACTGTGAAAGCACTTCTCCCACTTTTAGCCCTACCGGCCCTACTGCTCTCCAGCTGTGTCTCCAGCAACATCGGAGCAAAACTGGATAGCATCGGCAAAGCCGTACCCACCATTCACAGCGACACCTACACCGGGCTCTACCAACTCAACGACAATTATTACATGGAATGTGAGGTGCGCTATATGCGCTATGCGCCCAACATCATGGACTGGTATCCGGACCCTGTACACTGGGGCATGCGCGCAACGTACGAGGAAGCCCCGCCCTATCTCAACATCCCTGCACCGGAGCGCTGCCTGGTAAAACTGGGAGAACAAGCCCCCGAGCTGGTAAAAGCCGCCGATTTCGACTTCCGGAAAGCCCGCCGAATCCAACTCGACGCGCTCCCGAAAGGCTTACGGTACCGAATCCCCAATTCTCTCACCACCGGCTGGCATTTCTGGAGTGCCGATCTGCTCAAAGACAAGGGTGAGCCCAGAGAACTCTCTATCCTGCCGGAGCAGCGCACCATCGGAAACCACCTGCGCAAACCACTCGTGGCCGCCATCTCCTGGGGCGTAGATGTCCCCCTCAGCATCGCCACCTCCGCTGTGACAGCCACCATAGGCGCCACCACCTTTTTTATCGCCGTTGTCATCTGCGGCGAGCCGTTTCATTGATAACGCATTTGCATCATTAGCCCCAGGGATTCTCTGCTCCACATGTGTCCCAAAGATTTGAGACCCACGTGTCGTATTAAGAGTATCATTAAAATGCACGCTTGTCAGGCCGGGGCTCCATCCTCCCCTTGCAGCTCAGTTTTTGCGCCATCGGCAACAAAAATACCGGAACCGCGCAACAAAATGCCCGCCGCGAGCGTCGCCAATGGGAGTTGAAAGTTTTATTGTGTTGTAAAACGCTTATGAATAAGGTTTTGCAAAAATAAGGTTACAAAAGAAAGACAAAAATCAGCTTTTTGTTTTGGGGATTAAGTCGGTAGACTGCGAAATACAGATGCCGCAATCAGAGTTATTTTTGATGAGGAGTACTCATTTTTGAAATTGCTTCAGATTACTATCTCTGACTCCAAAAACAGTCAAAACATGCACGACGAGCAACTATCTGCAAATCTGAAAAAATCTGAAACTGACTCTGAAAAGCCAAACCCGGGTCTGTTTCAGATTTGCTGGTGCTTCAGACACCATTCTATGACAAAAAAAGTAGCAATCCAGCCTTGCTTATCTTTGTAACACTCGTTACAAAGAGCTGATGATAAAACAAATATATAAGCAAGATGGCTGGACTGCT
>JAFYUT010000061.1 GCA_017549485.1 Akkermansia sp. | reverse complement strand
GGTCATGGCCGGCGGTAATCTCGCCGTAACGAATGATGGTACTGCCACGTTGAATAGCTTGAGCGGTGCGGGCTCCATTGCCGTGGCCGAGGGCGGTACACTTACGCTTAACAGCGTGGTGGCAGGCAGCGCCGGTATCTCTGTAACAGGTGCTGTTACAGCCGGTGTTGATTTTGCCACAAGCGGTGAAGGTGCCTTGACCTTGGATGTGCTGAATGTGTCGGGCTCATTCAAGATGAATGGATGGAATAATCTCTCCATCAATACGTTTAATGTGGCCGCCGGTTCTGAACTTGTGTACGGTGCCGGCGAGGTATTGGAGATTGGTGCCATTACGACCGCCGTGGCGTTGAATGTGTACGGGGTAACGACTTCTCTGGAAACCGGTGTCAATACCGGTATCTCTCTGGCAGAGGGGCAGAGCTTGGCTGACCTTAAGGAATTGTTGACGATTGATTCACTCGATTCGTTCGAACTTACGGAGAAAGATGGCTTTGTATGGCTTTCTTCCAGCTCAACAATTGAAACCACCTGGGACTTGAACTGGGGCTCCACCTTGGCCGAGGCTCCCACAACGGTGCAAGCCGGTGGCTTGGGCTCATTGGCAGCCGGAACGGATGGTTCCTTGAAGCTCTATGACCTGTACGGCAATGCCACGTACACGGTATCTGAGGGTGTTGTAGCCATTTCTCTTACGGGCGAGGGCGATGCCAACGCTGTCGTTATCGGTGGTAACGATGCCCATACGGATAATTCTGTGGGTGCGGTGACAACTGATGTGTGGATTGAGGCCAACGAGGGCACTTACAAAGCCATTGTGGGCGGTAACTACGCCAACAACTGGGGCGGTGGTAGCAGAGCTGATTTTGTGGGCGACACGCACATCAAGATTGACGGTGCAACCGTTGGTACTCTGATTGGTGCTAACTACAAGGATGCTCAAGGCGCAAACTTTACGGGCAGTTCCTATATTTCCGTCTTCAGTGGTAGCGTGACCGGTTCCGTAGTGGGCGCAGGTCTGATGACGCATGAGCAGACTTCTACGTTCACGGGTGATACCAACATTTTCGTATACACGCCGCTTGAAGCCGGTTCTTCGCAGATGCATTATGAGCCGTCCACAATGGTAATCGGTGGTTTTGCTTGGGGCGCAGGCCGCGCCGGTAATTACACCGTAGATGGAAATACGAACATTACCGTTGATTTAACAAAGTATACCGGCACCTCTACCTTCAACAAGCATCTTGTAGGTGGTGGCTATCTTAACAGTGACGGTTCCTCCGGTGACAAGACTCACACCGTGAAAGGCAGCACCAATATCGTTGTTGATCTCGGCTCCGCTTCGATGGGCTCCGCATACAAGATTATCGGCGGTAACTGGAACGATTACGGTGGCACGAATATCGGTGAGACCAACATCACCATCAAGGGTGGCACCTTGGCGGGAGCCATCATTGCCGGTTCATGGATTGACTTGAATGAGGGGGTGCATAAGATTGGTGCATCCAATATCAACCTCAACGGAGGTTTGGTGAAGAGCAACGTGTTCGGTGGCAGCCGTGTGGCAAATGGTGCCGCAACGCTTGTTACGGAGGATATCAATATTTTGGTGAATGGCGAGACGACCGTTACCGGTGATATCTTCGGTGGTCATTACATCGAAACATTCTATCAAGAAGATCGCAAGAATGGTATTACCGCTACCATTGATACCGTCAATATCACGGTAACCGGTGATGCTGTTGTAAACGGTGATATTGTGGGTGGTAACTATGTAGACCGTGATAATAACTCGAACTCCACTTCCATCAAGACGAGCGAAATCGTTATCAACCTGGAGTCCGGTACGTTGGGCGGTAATGTTTATGCTGCCGGTTATGCTCAAGGCGAGGCTGTTCAGCGTGTGGATTCCGCGACGGTGAACATTTCCTCCACGATGGAGTTGACCGAAGGTAAGACTATCTCCGGTGCATTTGCCGGCGGTAACGCATCTGTTGGTGTCATTACCGGCTTGAGCACCTTGGGCTTGAACGAGGCCGTGGAATACACCAACTTGAATGGTGTTAACTTTAAGGACTTTAATGCCGTGAGCATGGCAGATGGTGCTTCCGTGTCGTTTGCCGACTTTGCAGCCAAGGATAATGAGTTGACGGTATCCGGCAAGGGCTCCATGACGGTTTCCGGCGCGGAGATGATGTTGGATTCCTTGACCTTGTCCGGTGCAACCTTGACTGCTGAAAAGGGTGTTACCTCCACAACGGCATTGTCTGTCAAAGTTACGGCTCCCTCTCAATTCATCAGCCGCTCCGGCAAGGATTTGACGCTGGCTGCTCTGGAGATTGATATGACGGGTGCTTCTGCATCTACCCCGTACATTGATATTGACGGTGAACTCAAGTGCATCTCCAAGGTTAATATCACCCTGACCGGTGTGGCTGATTTGGCTCCCGGCGAGTACAAGCTTATCAGTACCGACAGCATCGGCTTGACGGCTGCTGATTTGAACGTCGTTCTTGATGCCGAGGCTCCCGAAGGCATGGAGTATGTGGTGGAAATTCAGGGTAGCAAGCTTGTCTTCCGTAGCGCTTTCCTCAGTGCATGGGTATGGGAGGGAGGCAGCTCCGTGTGGTCCTCTGATTCCGATGGCTGGAAGGCTACCTCCGGTTCTCCCGATGGTCAGGATGTCTACTTTACCGCAGCCGGTGAAGGCGTGGTCACTGTAAGCGGTACCGTTGCCCCTGCTAACATGAACGTAACCGGTGGTGAATACACCTTTGAGGCTGAGACCGATGCCTCTTCCATTCAGTTGGGTGCCGGTGGTCTGCTGACCATCAGCGAAGGCGCAAGTGTGGCTATGGCCATGGATAATGCTCAGCTGGGCGGCAGCACCGTTTTGGGTGGTACGCTCAAGTTGCAGTCCGACAACGCTATCGGTAATTCTGCTCTCCAATTCAATGGTGGTACGCTGGTATATGATACCCTGACCGATGAGGAGGGTGGTAATAAGACCCACATCAGCACAGATTTGAGTCAGCAGTCCTCTTTGGCAACGGACTACAATGGCCCTGTCAAGATTGAGGTAACTGACGCCGAGAATACCGTAACTTGGCTCAAGGAGTCTAAGGATGTCGCCAATAGCGGCGTAGATACCATTCTTGCCTCCGGTATTGAAAAGACCGGTGCCGGTGAGATGACGGTACAGTGGCAGTATGGGACCTCTACCAACAACGGCGCGATTGATGTTAAGGAGGGTTCTCTTAACTATATCGCCAAGGTGACTCAAGGTGCCAAGTTGACAATGGCCGGTGGTATTAATGTTGCCGGTGGTGCTGATTTCCATATCGAATCTGATGCATTTGCAACAGGTGGCAACGCCTCAACCATTTGGGTTACTATCTCCGGTAATATCACAGGCGCCGGTAATGTTTCCATTGGCTCTTCGGCTGTGAAGAATGGTCGTTACTTCCTTAGCGGCGACAATAGTTCTTTTGCCGGTACGCTTACTCTTCATGGTAATGGTGTAACAGATGGCTTTAATCGTGTGGGCTTTGCGTCTGCCGATGCATTCGGCGGTGCCGGTACAACCGTGCAAATCAATGGCCGTGGTTTCTTCTTCAATCCCAAGGAAATCACAGCGGCTTCCGCCGTGACCGTCATCGGTGATTCTGCCTGTAACGTGCTGGATGGCTCCACCAACCAGAAGATTACCTTCACGGGGGCTTGGACGGTAGCAGAAGATGCCGCCTTCGGCTCTACGGCAGCCGGTCCGAATATTTCTTACACCGTAACACTTGCCGGTGACCTCAGTGCATTCGAGGGTACGCTCCGCACGCGCAGCAACAACACATGGGTGCTGGGTGGTGCCGGCGTGGACGGTTCCGGCTCGGTAGACATGGCAGCCGTTACCGGTGACGGTAAGTTGAAAGTTCAGTATGGTGCCGATACGGTGCTCAATACCGTTGTGGCTGATAGCGTGGCCGTGCAGCAGAGCGGTGCCGGTAAGCTTATCATTGCCTCTGAGAACACCACTACCGGCAAACTGACGGTTGATGCCGATTCTGAGGTTCAGCTCGGTGCTGCAGATATTGCCGGTTCTTGGGCTGGTTCCACGTTGGAGGGTGCGGGTAAGATGACCTTGGTGAACGGCGCCCTGACGGGCCTGACCACTAAGGCAGACACCGCCACATTGGCAGTAGAGACCACCAAGGCTACCGTAACCACCTTTGCCGGTGGCAGCAGCACCGGTACCGTGGTAGACCTGACCGGCTCCGATGCTTCTCTGCTTGACTCCATCAAACTGGCTGAGGGCAGCTCGCTGATTGTGGATGATGCGCTGACCGTAGGTGGTGAGGGTAACACCACGCTCGATATGAGCTTCACAACCGATAACATCGGCGCTTCCGCTGAGGGCCTTACCTCCATGATTCAGGGTGGTGATTTGACCATCGCCGGCACGGAGGGCGTGAACCTCAACATGAACAATGCAGATGTTCTCACCGCGCTCAACAACATCGGCGAGGGCGACCTCTACCTGCAACTGACCGATGGTAAGCTTGCCACGGCTGACGGTGTGGATATCAATGCCGTAATTAATCCGAATCTGCTCGGTCTCGGCGTGCGTGCCCAGCTGACAGAGGAGGGTAAGGAAGGCGGTTATGTCGTCATTAACGGTGATATCAGCGGTGTATACTTTACGAATGACCAAGAGGGTTGCAGCGCGGCTACCTCTGATAAGGTTACGGTGAATGATGCCGTCTTGGGTATTTTTGCCGCAACCGTCATCAATGAGAATGATACGCTGGAAATCGCTAACGATACAATCATCAACAACCTGAATGGTCAGGCCGGTTCTACTCTGCTGGTGAAGGGGGGTGCAGATGTCGTGCTCAACAACAAGCAGCTGGATACCGGAGTAGAGGGGTATGACCCGATGGGTGCCGCCAACGCTTTGGCCGGTAACCTGACGGCTGAGACCGGTTCAACCATTACCATGCAGGGTGAAGGTGGCTCCTTGACCGTAGGTGGCAATGTCAATGTAGATACGTTCACCGTAGAGGAGGGTGCTCTTGATGTAGACGGCAGCTTGACCGCCGGTGATTTCACCTTGAAGACCGGTTCTCTGACTGTGGGTGGTAAGTTGACGGCCGATTCCCTCGTGGTAGAATCCGGTTCTGTGGCCGCTGAGGACGCTGCTGTGGTGGCTGACCTGACGGTAGCCGAGGGGTCAGCCATGGAGGTTGGTGCCGGCAAGAGCTTGGCTCTTACGGATGCCGACATCAGCGGTGAGCTGAGCGGTTCTGCCTCCAAGCTGACGATTGACGGTGCAGTAAGCGTAGACGGTACGGTAAGCGGCTTTGCTGCAACCATGAAAGACGGCGCTTCCCTTGAAATCGGCGGTATGGTGGATGTTACCTCACTTCAGGGTGACAAGTCCACCATCAACGGTACGGGGGGTATGCTGAACATCGGTGGCGGCAGCTTCGGCGGTACACTGTCCGGTGCCGGTGCTTTGACCAATAAGGGCTCCTTTACGCTGGATAACGCCACGGGTTCCGACGGTTGGGATGTTACCAACAACGGCAGCATGGTGATTGATATCACGGATTCCGGCAGCATCACGCTGGGTACGTTGGCTCTCGGTGCCGGTTCTGAAACCAAGTTGTTGTTCAACTCCGACAACGGTACGGAGGGCTTGCTGACGCTTCAGAACCTGATTGTGGGGGATGCCGCCGGTATTACTTTGGAGACCACGGGTGCCGGCCAGATTGCCGCCAATGAATACAAGCTTGGTGAAGTAATTGATTGGGCCGGTGGCGAGGAGTCGCTCTCCGTAGACTTCTCCGGCACGGCATTCTCTCAGCTTGATAAGCTTAACAGCTATATTTACGTGAATGAGTCCGGTGAGATTATCCTTAATGCCGTTAAGTCTGATGTCAATGAGCTTGCCAATGCTGCTAAGCAGCCCAACGCAGCTGCCGGTGCATCTCTGCTCTGGAATGCAGAGGCTCCCGTCGGTGGTGAGCTTGAGGATGTATACAATACCGTCAACGATTTGATTGCTGCCGGTGCTGTAACCGAGGCTAACGAAACCATGGCCGCTGTTGCCGGTGCTTCCACCGCTACGCTCGGTATGGCTCTTTCCGGTGATGTGGAGCGCCAGCTGCGTGCTATTCGCAACCGCACGACCACCATGGGTGTGAACCAGTCCGTGATTAACGAGGATATGCCCTACTTCAACGCTTGGGTGAACGCAGAGGGCAACCTCGCCGAGCTTGATAAGGACAGCCTTGCTTCCGGTTACCAGCTGGATAGCTGGGGTGGTACCATCGGCTTCGATGTGGACGTGAACCCCTACCTCACGCTCGGCTTGGCTGTAACCGCCATGTACGGTGACCTCACGGTGGATGGTCCGGATATGCTGGAGGGTAATTTGGATACCTACTATGTATCTGCCTTTGCCCGCTACTCCAAGCGTGCTTGGACGCACACCTTCATCGGCACCATCGGTATGATGGATGGCTCCTACAATCGTACTGTCAACCACGCCGGTGGCAGCTACAAGGCTGAGGGTGACACGGACGGCATGGCCTTCGGCCTCATGTACGAGGTGGGCCGCGTACTCTCCATGGGTGAAGATACCGATGCTTGCTGGCAGCCCATATTCAATGTAGCCTATCGCCACACCTCCGTGGGTGGCTACACGGAAAAGGGAACCGATGCTGCTCTGGATGTAGACGACCAGACGCTCGACACCATCACGCTGGGTGCCGGTGCCCGCATGCAGGCCGTTGTGGGTGAGAACCTGTACAACCGCACCTCCGTGCTTGAGCTGCGCGCCTTGGCCAAGTTCGATATCGGCGACCGCGCCTCCGAGGCAGATGTTGCCCTCATCAACGGCACGGGTCGTGGTACAGTAGAGAGCGCTGAGCTGGGCGCCTTCGGTGTAGAGGTTGGTGCCGGTCTTTCCGTGCCCCTCGGTGCTGAATCCGGTACGCTCTTCTTCGATGCTTCTGCCGAGCTGAGAAGTGGCTACAGCAATGTAAACGGCACCGTGGGCTGGCGCATCAACTTCTGATGATGCCCGGCAGCCTCTGAGCTGACAAATAAACTTCAAGCCCCATTCCTGAATACCGGGAATGGGGCTTTTGCATGGACGGGGTACGGAGTTTTTTAAGAGTGGCTCGCGGAAAAGGGGCAACAGTTTTGGCTGACTGCTGCTTTTTTTGCGGGCTGGTAGTGAAGAATCCGGCTTACGCCGGATAGAGCAAATCAGCACACGGTTACCCATGTGCGGATGGGGGAAGAGAGGGTGCGGCGCATCCATGTCTGCATTTGCTCATGAGAGATGGCAGCCAAGCGCTCGGGCAGGGTATCTGCATAGTCTGCGGGCAGGCCCAGTGCGGCATTCACAGCGGTGGCAGCACAGGTTTTGGAGCCGGATTGCTCGTTGAGCAGGCGCTGCGTGAGCATGGTAGAGCGGGTGCGCTCTAAAGCATCGGCAGGCATGCCGTCTTGTGCCAAGCTGCTCAGGAGCTCTTCCAGAGCCTCGCGGGCTTGGGGTAACATTTGCGGGGCTGTACCTAAGTAGAAGTAGATGCAGCCGGCATCGGTACCCGGTAGGTCCGCAGCGGCAGCATAGTATGCCAAGCCACGTTTTTCTCGAATCTCACTGAACATGGGGCCGGCCATGTCTCGGCACCAATCCGTAAAGATGTTTTGCAGCAGCAAGTCGTCATCGGTGGCAGTCAGACCGGGTATGGCCAGTACAAGCACCGCTTGTTCTTTGCCGCCTTGAATGGTGAGGTCAGCCGGCATTTGCTGCGGGGTAGGGGCGCAGGTTGCAGGCTCACCAGCCGGCATATCAGCAAAGAGGCGTGCCGCTGCTTGCTCCATGGTGGCAGGGTCAAAGTCTCCCGTGATGACGAGTACGGCGTTGCGGGCACATGCCACGCGGGCATGCTGCTGCACGATGTGTTCTCGGGTGAGGCTTTGCACGCTCTCTACCGTACCGTCGGGGTGGTTGCCGTACGTTGCTTGGCCGAAACAGGCCTTGCGCACGTTGCGGAAGGCGAGGGCGGCAGGGTCTTCCAAGGCATCCAGTATATCTGCCACCATATCCTCGCGTGCCGTAGCAATGGCATCGGCGGGGAATGCCGGGTGCAGGGCGGTATCTGCCAATAGCGCCAGCATGGTTGTGGCATCTTCTGCCAAGGCGCGTGTGGAAAGTACCAGCGTGTTGTTGCCGGCAGAGCAGTTGATGTGCCCGCCCAAGTTTTCTACGGCATCGGCCACTTTAGCGGCACTGCGTGAGGTGGTGCCTTTGAGCATGCACTCGGCCAGCAGGCTGTTGATACCCGCGGTGGCGGAGGCCTCGGTGCGGCTGCCTGCTACCATGGCCAGACACGTGTACACCATGGGTACGCGTTTATCCACCCGCATGATGAGGCGCAGGCCGTTGGGCAGGGTTGTCTCTATCGGGGCAGGCAGACCATGGGCGGTGGCCTCTTCTTGGGTCGCAGGGTTACTGCCGATGGGGTCTACACTCACCTCGGTAAGGCGGTCGGGGCGCAGGTAGGTGGCACATACGCGTGCCAAATCAGCCGGGGTAACACGTTGCAGGGCTTCTGCCCATTCGGTATCTGCCTGCAAATTGCGGGTGCGGTGCCAGCAAGTTGCCGTGAGAGCAGCTTGCCCCTGTACCGTGGCCAATGTGCGCAGCCGCTGGGCCGTAATTTGGCGCAGGGCGCGTTGCACACCCTCGCTGAACTCAGCCTGCGGCAGCTCTGCCACATAAGCCAGCAAGGCATCGCGCAAAGCATCGCGGTCAGTACGTTCTACATCCGCTTCAATCAAAAAGGTACCTTCGCCCTGCTTATCGGGCATGATGCTGGTAGAAACATCGTGCGCTTGGGCGGTTTCGTCGTGGAATTTTTTGTAGAGCCAAGCCGCACGCCCATCTCCCAGTACGGAGGCTAATACGGCCAGCGGGGCGGCATCCGGGTGTTGGGCATTCGGTATGCGCCAGCCCAGCATGAGGGTGCTGGTAGGTTGGGCAAATTCGGTGCGCAGGGTGCGGCTGCCCCATTGGCGTGGCTCTTGCACGGGGGGCGGTTGTATGGCGGCACGCGCCGGTATGGCGGCTACGGCTTCTTCTACCATGCGGTATACCTCAGTGGGCTCAACATCGCCCGCAATGCACACAAACATGTTGCCGGGGGTATAGCGGTTGCGGTGGTAGGCCACCATGTCGGCATGGGTGAGGGAATCGAACAGAGATTGCACACCGATGACAGGCAGGCGCTTGGGGTGTACCTTGTAAAGCGTGCCGATGAGGGCGCGGTATGCTGCGTCTCTGGGGTCATCATTATACATGGCCATTTCTCGGCGTATGACCTCCCGCTCCTTTTCAAACTCGTCTTCGGGGAATGTGGGGTGGTATACTAATTGCAGCAGAATCTCGGTAAATCGGCGGTAATTGGTCGCCGGGCCGTCTATGTGGTACACCGTGCGGTCCGTGCTGGTGTAGGCATTCCAAATACCGCCCAGTGCGGCCACCTCTTCGTTGAGCTGTTGGGCATTGAGGTCTTGCGTGCCTTTGAACACCATGTGCTCTATCAGGTGAGAGAGCCCGGCCCCGGCATGCTCCCCCTCGTGCTCAGACCCTGTACCTACCCACACCTGTACCGATACCACGGGAAATGCCGTTTGGCGATTGACGATTACCGTTAACCCATTTTTGCATGTATATACCTCACCTTGCATGCCCTGCATTATAGACTTTATCCGTAGCCGTTACAAGTCTATTCACCGTCTTGCGGAGGGCTTGTAAAAAGATATTAAAGAAAAAATGTTTGGCAAATGAAAGTTTTTTTGATAGAATTCGCCCCGACTGGTGTATAAATTAAAACACGACTGATTTATGACAACGAGAAACATACTCCTCACGGCAATGTGTGCCCTTACCGGTATGAGCACATTGCAAGCAGCTGATATTGTAGAATCCGTTGCCCCGGCTCAGGTGGCTTCTGTACAGAAAGAGCACCCGTTCTTTCAGGATATGCCTTACCCCGCATGGTCTCAGCTCACCGCCGAACAGGCGTTGGTGGATGCCCGCGTGGGTATCAAGCTGGCCTATCAACGCATAGATGCCATCAGCAAGGTCAAACCTGATGAAACGACGTTTGAAAATACCTTCTTGGCCTTGGCTTATGCCTCCCGAGAGCTGGATCAAGTGCAGGGTTATATGCACCACCTCTCCTCTGTTATGGACAGCCCCGAGATGCGTGCTGCCCAGCAGGAGCTTATCCCCGAGCTTAACGAGCTTTCCGCCGCCATCACGGCCAATGAGCAGCTGTGGACCGTTATCAAGAGTGCTGCCGCCCAGCCGTGGGTAAAACAGCTTTCTTCCCAAAAGCAGCGCTTCGTGCAGCAAACGGTTGACTCTTTCCGCGATAGCGGGGCCGACCTTTCCCCTGATAAAAAAGCACGCAAGGCTGAGATTGAGGCCGAGCTTTCCCAGTTGACCCTCAATTTTGCCAAGAATGTGCTGGACTCCACCAATGAGTGGGAGCTTATCATTACCGACAAGGCCGAGCTGGCCGGTATGAGAGAAGATTGGTTGGCCGCTGCAGCAGCAGATGCGGCAGAGCACGGCTACGGCACCGCTGAGGCCCCCGCTTGGCGTAT
Source organism: Akkermansia sp. (assembly GCA_017549485.1). Lineage (GTDB taxonomy): Bacteria > Verrucomicrobiota > Verrucomicrobiia > Verrucomicrobiales > Akkermansiaceae > Akkermansia. Next base: position 17,431 of record JAFYUT010000061.1, on the reverse strand, counting down.
TACGCTTGATTATACCAGCTATGGCAGCGTATTGAGCGATTGCACTGTGGAGTCCACCCGCAAAAAGTGCTGGGAGGGCCAAAACAGCATCGGTAACGGTGAAAAATACGATAACGAGAAGATTGTGGCACGCGTGATGGTACTGCGCCGTGAGCTTGCAGAGCTGCTCGGGTTCGGTACTTATGCAGACCTCAAGACCATGCGCCGCATGGTAGGCGGTGGTGATAATGCCATGGCGTTCATTGACGGCATGATGGAGAAAGTAAAGCCTGCTTTCGAGCAGGAGTGCCAACAGGTGCTTGATTATGTCTCTACATGCCGCGGTGAAAAGGTTACGGCCGTTAACCCGTGGGACCGCCGTTACTACATGACCCAAATGGCGAAAGAACAGTACAATTTTGACCCCGAAACCCTGCGCCCCTACCAAGAGTGTAACCGTGTGATTCAGGGTATGTTCAGCACCTTCGGCCCGCTTTACGGTGTGGCGTATGAAGAAGTGCCCACGGCTTGCCTGAAACCCGGTGAGGCTTGCCCCGAGGGGGCCATTGAGGTGTGGCACCCTGAGGTGCGCTGTTTCAAGGTGACGGATTCTGCCACCGGTAATCACTTGGGTACGTTCTATATGGACCTCTTCCCGAGAGCCACCAAGCGTGCCGGTGCATGGGTAATGCCCATGCGCTATGGTAAGCCCGCCACTGCCACCGCCCCGCACGAGCCCCACTTGGCCACTGTTACGGCTAATTTGACGGCTCCCACGGCCAACAAACCGGCACTTTTCAGCCATTACGATGTTGAGACTCTTTACCATGAGTTCGGCCACATGATGCACTGCATGTGCGGCGATACGGAGCTGGAGTCTCACTGCGGCACCAGCGTGACATGGGACTTCGTAGAGTTGCCCAGCCAGATTCAGGAGAACTGGACCTGGGAGCCCGAGGGTATTGCCCAATTCGCCTTCCATTACGAGACCGGCGAGCCCATCCCCGCAGAGATGATTGAGAAGCTTAACGCCAGCCGATACTTCTTGCCTGCTACGGATATCATGAGCCAGCTTTGCGTGGGCAAGCTTGATTTGGAAATGCACGTGAACTGGGAAGAGAAGTTTGCCGGTAAGTGCATCGACAAGGCCTCTAACGACCTGTTGCGCCCCTGGCGTATTGCCATGACGGCAGATGCCTCCTCTATCATGCGCCATCTCACCCACTGCATCAACGGTGGCTATGCTGCCGGTTATTACTCTTACAAGTGGGCAGAGGTGCTGGCCGCAGATGCCTTTACCCGCTTCAAGAAAGAGGGTGTGTTGAACCCCGCCACCGGTGCAGACTTCCGCAAGTTTATTCTTTCCGTGGGCGACGGCAAGCCTGCTGCCGAGGCCTACCGCGACTTTATGGGGCGCGACCCCAACCCCGATGCTCTGCTGGAGGCTCACGGCTTGATTACCAAGTAAAAGCCTACTCAAGAGTACAACAACAGCCGCCCATGCCTATACTGGTGTGGGCGGCTGTTTGTCATTATCATTTACGAGCGAAGCTCGTTCTTCATTTTGCGCCGCAGGTGCGCTTCATCTAAGCTGCGCGCGGCTGCGCCGCTTGCATGATAGCTCACTGCGTTCGCATGATAGCGGCGCATGATAGCGGCGCATGATAGTGAAACATGATAGCTGCGCATGATAAAAATATACACTTGTTTTTGTGGGGGCTCTTTGTATAATGAGTTCATGAGAGTGGTGCGCCATATTCATCGATATTTTAAGAGATATTTTTTTTGGGGTTGTGTGCTGCTTGTCATTTTAGCCGCATTGTGGCAAACACAACGCCAAGAGCTTTGCTACCGACTGTGTGTCAATTTTGAAGGTGTGTCTACAACGCCCAATTGGTCTTCTCTGCAAAAACTGCTTTATCTGATTGATTATGAGGATCGGGAAAGAGGTCGTTTCGGTTGGGATTTAGTGGCCGGTAATGAGTTTGATTTCAATCGCTTTCCGTCTGTGCCTCCCGGTCCGTGCAAAATAAATTTTAGGGAGCTGTGTTATTATGAGAATGATGAGATGGGGTCGGAACGCATGAAGATTGTTGTGGATTTGCCGCTGCCGGACTCCGGAGATGAGGTAGAGGTGTATGCGGAGGAGTGCCCCGGGTTGATAGCAGTGATGGCAGATGTGCAGTGCCGTGTCCGGGACCGAGACATGTGTGGCTATGAAAGGAATATGACTCCTGAGGAGGTGGCAGATAAGTGGGGGATGTTGTATTACCCCGCTGAATCCGGGGATAAGGTGCATGTTCCGTTTAAGGACGGTAAGTTGGGCCTGCACTTGATTATAAAAGATGAGAAAGAGCCGAAGGGGTGGCATGCGCACTCAGTTCTGGTACGCCCCTTGAAAAAATAAGCCCACAAAAAAGCCCCGCAAGTTGCGGGGCTTTTTGCAAATGGAGCGTGGGTATTATTTACTCGTGCATGAAGATGACCTCATACACGCGCTTGCCCTCATCTTGCGGGGCATAAATGTTGACGGTCTTAACTCCCTTGGGTACGGAGTACTCGCGGATATGGCCGTTGATAGCCTTGCCCTTGTCACCGTTGACGGTGGTATCTGCCGTACCTACAACCAAAATCTTGGTTGTATGGCCGGGCAGGGGCAATTGCTCATTGAGCGCAGCTTTGCCGCAGTTGTAGAAGGTGGTGAGGTCTGTGTCTACCAATGTATACGGGTTAAGGTCCGGTTGTACCTCGGGAATCCCCATGCGGAACAAGGTGAGCTTAATCTCTTGCGCGTTGTTGCCGGTGTTGGTAAGGCGCAGGGCGGTTACTTTATCTTTCGGCATATCATCAGCATCAAGGTAGAGTCGGTTTTTAACAACCTTGCCGCTGAGCGGTACCTTGGTGCCGTTTTCCAGCGTAAGCTCTACCGTGGCCCATTGTGCCAAGTCGGCGTTTTCCAGGTTAATCTCTACCCACTCAGCTTGTACGGGGGTGGGGAATTCCAGATTAATGAACTCTGAGGGAGCAATGGAGAACACCTCCATAATGCGGTTGATACCGGCGTAATCCTTGTCTCGGTACGCGCTCAGCTTGGGGCTCTTCTCCATGTTGGTGGTGGCATAGGTGGGTATCCCCTTGTTGACGGAGAACTCACAGATGGCCATCCAACGCTCATTGGGCTCGGTAATGCGGTAGCGCAGCATCTTGGCCTGCACGGGCTTATCTGCCAAATTCACCACCACGGTGTTACCGCCCTTGGGCTCATCGTCTATCACGGTCCAATTCTGCCCATCGTCAGATACCTCAAACACGCCTGCCTTGGGGAAATCTCCCGCGCGGGGGCCGCCCATGAGCAAAGTAATGTTGCGAATATCCGTGGCTTGGCCGAAATTGATGCAATACCAGTCGCCGGCTTTCATGCGTTGGTCAGACGACCAGAAAGTCTTGAGGTTGTTGTCTGACATGTTCAGCGCATTTTTGTCTGCGGGGCCACCGTTGGTGGAGAACGTGGGCAGTACCACCTCTTTGCCGGTGAGCTCTGCAAATATATTGCTGTTCAGGTAGCTCAGGGCAGCGCGCATGGCGGGGGTCATGGCATACATGCCCACCTCTACATCCGGCAGGTAAATGGTGCCCTTAGCGCTCCATTCATCACGCAGGGTGGCTTTGATTTCTGCCTGCGTGTCTACTGCGGCAAAGAAGTGCTGCATGCGCTCACCGGATTCCGTGGCCTGCAGGGCTTCCATGGCCTCTTTACCGGCTTTGCCGGTGAGGATGAACTGGGCAATCCACGGTGCAATATCCAGTTGCAGTGCTTCCAGCCCCTCTGTATCGCGCAGGGTGATACCGGCTTGCTCCATGGCAGCGTATTCTGCCTTGAGGGTTTCTGTGGCTTCGGCATCCGGTTTGCGAACCTCCAGCGCCTTGATGAAGAGCTCTGCCGTGGGTTTCATCTCCACAGATTCCTCGCGGAAATAACCGTGCGTGTTGGGCAGCAGGTAGGAGTTGTGGTTGCAGAACACTTGCATGGCTTCCGGGCATTGCGGGTACAGGCGGCGTATGCCCTCTTTCCAGCTCTTGTCGGATTCAAAGCCGGTGATGTTCCAGGTATAGTCAGCCACGCCGAAAAGGCCCACCTTGCTGGCCTCGGCATGCTCCATGGGGTTGGCAACAAAGCCGCTCATGGCTGTTTTCATCTCGGGCTCCGTGCCCAATCCGTAGGTGCGGCCCATAGAGATACGGCTGCGCTTAAAGTCATTGCAGGGCCAGTTCCACCAAATGAAGGTGGGGCGCTTTACATGCTCATTGACCCAGCGTTGCCCGTTGAGGGTAATATCATGCACCACGGTATCGCCGGTCCACATCACGGGTATGGATTTATCCAACCCATTGCCCAGTGTGTTGAGGAATTTGGCGTTTGTCCAAGATTTATTGTACCCCGTGGGGCACATGATGAGGGTTTGGTTGACATCCTTATGCTTGCGGATGAAATTCTCCAGCAGGTAATTGCAAAGCTGTACCTGGCGCTCGGCTTTGCCGATTTCGCCGCTGGAGTCATCCACCAACACACCGAAGTCGCGCACGCCCAGGTCGTACATCCATTCCATTTTACGAATCAACCCCTCCAGCTGTTTTTTGCCGCCGTTTTCATGCCACTGCACCGTGTTGGCGGGGTGAATAGCCCACACAAAACGCACATGGTTGGCGTGTGCCATCTTGACCAGCTCTCTGATTTGAGCGGCCTTGTCCGCGGGGTAAGGCTTGTAGCAGCCCATGCCGTGGTGGTAGGGGTCATCTTTGGGTGCGTAGATGTAGGTGTTCATCTTGTTGCGCCCGTAAAATTCAAATTGAGCCTTGCGTGCCTCAAAGCTCCACGGGGCACCGTAGTAGCCTTCTACCGTGCCGCGGAAGGGCAGGTCCGGCCAGTCTACCACATGCCCCAAAGGCAGTGGGCCCAGTTTGGCTACCTCGGAAATGGAGCGGTCGGGGTAGGGGTCTTTTTGGGCATTGCGTGCCTCAGGCACACCTTGCAGCAATTGCATGAGCGTTTGCTTGGCGTAGTATACACCCTCTTTGCTGTTGGCCCATACCTGTACTTTGCCGGGGGTAATGCGTACGGCGTAGGCCCCGTCATTGCCGGCGGGCAGTTTATCCCATACCTTGCCGTCTGAATCTTTTTTGCGGATTTTGACGCTCACTTCTTCCGCATGGGTAAAGCCTTGCTTTAATTCCATTTGTTGCGGCTTGGGGAACACGTCCGGCGTTTCCGCTGCGGAGAGAGGTAACATGGTGCTGCTGAGCAGTAAGCTTGCTATTAATGTGTTTTTCTTCATGATATCAGTTCTCGTATCAAGGGTTCCAATTCTGAGAAATTCGTTAATCGATAATCGGGGCGGCGTTCTAGGCAGGCTGCTTCTTCACCGGCTGCGTGGCTGCCCCATGCGGCGTTGATGATGCGCACCCCCACGCGGTGGCAGTGGTCAATATCCGTAGGCGCATCACCCACGTAGATGATTTCATCGGGCGTCATGTCCCAGACCCGCATGGCCTCCTGCAGGCATTCATCCTTGCAATTGTGGGTCGGTTGGCCGGTAAGCACCAAGTCAAACAGCCCCTCCATGCCATAACGCTTAACAGTGGGGGCTGCCGTGTAATGCTCTTTGCCCGTCAATAAACCTACTTTCAGCCCCATGGCGCGTATGTTGCGCAGGGCTTGCACGGCACCTTCATACGGGGCGGGTGCCAAGGTGTCATGCAAGCGTTCATACACCTCCACAAAATGCTCAATCGGCAGGGCCGGGTCATCATATTTCATGCCCAGCAGGCCGGCCAGTACCCCGCGGTCGCTGATGCCGAATAAGCCCAGCACTTCCGCAGCCTCGGGCATGCGCCCGCTTACTTCGTACGTGGTTTGCCTATACGCCTCCACACACAAGGCTACCGTGTCGCCCAGTGTTCCGTCCATGTCGAAAATTACCGCTTTCAGCATCATTCTATTGAGGTTGATGAAGTATGCAAACTCCCTTAAATTTTATAGAGTTTAGCATATTCATCCCCCCATGGCAAGCAGAAAGGGCGTCTGCGCCCCGCACGGCGGATGTGTGTGGGGCTCCGGTTAATTGTCTTCGCTCAGCTCCCGCATGCGGGAATAGGAGATGCGCTTCCAAAAACAAAGCGCCACAGCTACTCCTATGATACCGCCTGCCATTTGGGCATACGGAACATCGAGTGCCTGCCCGATGCTTGCCCCCACTATGCCCGCCAATACCAAGACGAATATGCGTACCAAGGTATCATAATAGGCTTGCGGCCGGATGCGCATGGCTTTCTTTTCTGCCGGGGTAAAACGCGCATCAATAGCTGTGCGGAACGCATCTGTGCCGCTGCTGTATTCTGTTTTTAAATCAAGCTCATATCCCGTGCGGTAGCATTTCTCGTACCAATCAACGGCAGCCGGTATGTCTTTCTTTTCATATTGGAGGTATTGGGCGTAGTATTGCATGGCCTCCGGCATGCCGGCTTCTGCCGCGCGCAGCAAACAGGCAACGCCCTGCTCAATGTTGTCCTCATCTTCAATAAGATGAATGGCTTGCTCCAGCAAATCCTGTTGTTCTTCTCGCGTCATGGTGTGCTCATGTTAGCACACTGCATGCGTATTGTCAATGAGGAGACGATATGGAGTAGTAGAGAGACTTTTCATAAAAATGTGTTATTTCTTACTCCGAAGTTACTGGGTAGAGCTCCAGTTAGTATCTGCCACGGGTGAGGTGCTGTATTATTGGGGAGATTATAACGCACCCATTGGGGATAAAGCCAAAGCGGAGGAGTACCGTACCTCTCTTTCTCGCCCCTTTTATATGTTGCCCGCCGAAAGCTTACGCCGCTGGAAAGACCAAGCTTTTCTCAAACGGGTAAATGCTCGCCATAATGAGTTGCTGGATTCATTCAACGAGCCTCTTGCAGTGCAGCTGCGTGAACCCAAAAACTTGCTATAGTGACGGTGTAGCTACCCTCAAACGGGGAAGAAATGGGCCATCCGTTTGCGGTGCTACTTCTGTTGCATGTATTCCTGCAACAGGCGGTAACACTCTATGTAGGCATCCCCATGGATGGCTTTGTATCTGAAGTGAGTGAGCACGTCTTTTCCGTACTTGTTACGAAGACTCAAATCGGGATTACAAGAAAGGAGCAGTTTCACTTTTTCCGGTTTACCGGATGCAAACATGAGAGCCGTATAACCATCAGGATCTTGGGCGTTGATGTCGGCCCCGGATTTCAACAGCAGCTCCACCGCTTCATCGCAACCTCGGAACACGGCTTCAATAAGCAGGGAATGATTCATATCCGCCGAGCAATTTTCATTAACATTCATTCCATGTTCTATCAGCATTTGCAAATGCTCGGTCTTTCCCTGTTTCAGGACGAAAGTAACCTCCCAGCCGGCGTCCCTCGCAAAGTGTGTGACATCCACCCCGGTTTGTAACACATACTGCATGATAGGCGCATCATGCAGTTGGATGGCTCTGAGGAGCAGTCGCATATTATCCGCCCCTTTATAGGCACCGCATTCAAGCAATTCTTGCAGTTTTTGCTCATCACCGTAGCAGACGGCATCTGACCAAGCATCGCCTGTGGTGGCACCGGCATCCATCAGCAAGCGCACAGATTCCGCGTTTTGTGGGATTGGTTCAAATAAATCTTGAATTAACGCTTTATCGGCGCGTATTTTTTCTACACTCAACAAATATCCGAATACATCCCACGCTTCCTGATGCAAGGCCCAATGCATAGCGGTATAATTTTCTGACCTCAGAAAAACATCTGCCCCGGCCTCAACCAATAGTCCGGCGCATTCTGTACGGTTATTATATGCTGCGAGCATGAGCGGGGTGAAATCTAATCGATTAGGACTGCGCATATTGATATCAGCACCTGCATCCAACAACAGTTTGACACATTCTGCATACCCATATTCGACACAAAAATGCAATGGAAACACGCTTTTATCATCAGGAGCATTGGGGGACATCCCGGAATCCAACAGCACCTTCATACATTCTGTTTGGCCGTGCACTGCTGCCAGTATAAGCAAATCCGGTGTTAGCTCGGCTCCGGCCTGCAAGAGCTCTTTCAACTTTTCAGCATTCCCGTTTCTGATGGCGCCTTCAGGCGTTTTTTCTTCCTCCTTTTCTATCTGTTCCGCGATTACCTTCCAAAAAATCTTTTCCGGAACGCTGATTTTCATGCCGGTCGGCAGCTTGTATTCGACATTTTTGCCGTTCATTTCTGCGGTTATTTCTACCGTTGCATGAGCAGGAATGCAAGCCGTATAAAGAATCCACCATACCATGAGGGAAGTTTTCATGCTGTTATTCTAAATAACGATGCTGCGCTTGTCAATTCTTTTTTAACGCTGTGTGTGTTACTTTGCCCTTGAATCGGTCGGAGAAAGTTGTTACAATGCCCCGTAACAGATATCCGTTTATCCATGTGCAGAAAATCTCGTTCCATCTACCATTTTTTTGCAGCATTATCGGGCTCTTTGTTTCTCAGTAGTTGTGTAGTGCCGGGTATTCAGCAAACCGTCAACCATATCGATAATTATCACGTATACAAAGAAAGCTCCGCAGCAACACCGCATGACCTCAAGGTTTATTGCTTGGATGGCCGATATTACATGGAAGTGGAGTTGTGTTATGTTCCCGTGGAGACAGGCATGTTTTATTATGAGGCCATTGTGAATAGAACAAAGGGTATTTGCGTATCGGGCACCAAAAACAATGAGGTGAAAAAATACTTGGCGCGGCTTTCTGATACAGATGTGTTTCACATTTTGCAGCGGCGCGTCCAACAGCCCGGTGATGAAGATTCCGAACTCATACTGGAAAAAGATTTTGATTATGCCCGCGCAGAGCGTTGCGCCGTAAACCCCGTTAAGTTCAAGTTTAACCCGAGAGAACGGGCTGAGTACGCCCACTCCGAATATTATTACCCTCATATCGAGCCTTTTTCCGGTGGCACCTTGCATACATTGCTGCGCCCGGTGGCTTGGGCTGCTTGGGTCGTAGAGATACCGCTTTTCGTTGCGTCTAATGCGGTATTTTATGGTATCTATTTTCCGTATCGATTGGTAGAGGTGAAAGTGTTCGGCGCTTCCCGTAAAGACTGAAAGTTTGTTTTATCTGCAGCTCTTGGTACTGCATAGCTGTATTTGTTGCCCACTTTTGAGTGAAAAGTGGTGAACAATGTGACTTTGTTCACCACATGTGGGTGACAAAATGGCTTTGTTACCCACTTTTGGGTAAAAAGTGGTTGACAAGCTGAATTACTATGAATAAACTGAGGGTATGAAAAAGAGGAATGTGTTACCGTATTTGCCGATAAAAGCATTGAAAAAAGAAGGTTTGTTTGATGTATTCGGCGCAGCAACAGGCGAAATTGCCAGATATGACGGCATGATATATAACATGCCGTATGCTAATGTGTTGCTTTCTCCTCTCATGACTCAAGAGGCTGTGTTGTCATCTCGTATAGAAGGTACGCAATCTACGTTGGACGAGGTATACACTTTGGAAACCGGTGAGATGGGAACAGAAGCACAGGAACGAGATGTGCAAGAAATTCAAAACTATCGAGAGGCTTTAAGGTATGGCAATGTCAGTTTACAAGACAGAGGAATTACGCTGGGTCTCATCAAAGAATTGCATGCCATCTTGCTTAATAGTGTCAGAGGTCAAAACAAAACGCCCGGGCTGATACGTACCACTCAAAATTGGATTGGTGCGCGGGGGTGTCGTATAGAGGAGGCCACATATATTCCGCCGGAGCCGGCTGCTGTAGAGGCTTATCTGGATAATTGGGCAGAGTATATGAGGGCGGGGGAAGAGCATCCCCTGATATTGTCCGGTATACTGCATGCTCAGTTTGAGTTGATACACCCGTTCAACGATGGAAACGGGCGTGTAGGTCGTTTACTTATTCCCTTGATTTTAACTCAGAAAAAAGTTTTGTGCAGGCCGGCATTTTATTTGAGTGAGTATTTTGAACGCTACCGCAGTGAATATGCCGGCCATTTGAGCCGATTAAATGATGAGCCTGATGCATGGCAAGATTGGATTTATTTCTTTCTTAAAGCCGTGGCTTATCAGGCCTGCGAAAATAATAGGCGAGCCTCTGCTATGGTTAAACTGCATACTGAACTTAAATCGGTGGTGAGAAAATTAACCAATTCTCCGTACGGGGTTCCGCTGTTAGATGCCATATTCGAGTCGCCTATCTTCACTAAGTCGTACATGTGTAAGCGTATCACAGAGTTGTCTTCTTCCGGGTTACAACGTATGGTTGATGTGTTAATCAAAGAGGATATTTTGACGGTGCGCAGACCTGCATCGGGCAGAGTGCCGGCACTGTATCAACTGCGAGAAGTGACCCGAATTGCGGAGGGTGAGCCTATTCGCTATTGGGATTATTAATTGCTCTTGTTCACCACTTGTGGGTGATAAAAGGATTTGTTACCCACTTTCGTACAAAAAGTGGTGAACAATGTGGCTTTGTTCACCACATGTGGGTGACAAAATAGGTTTGTTGCCCACTTTTGTGTGAAAAGTGGTGAACAAGGAAACTTTGTTTACCACATGTGGGTGACAAAAGCAACCGTTTATATGTCGGGCTGCGCCCGAAGACCGCGCTTGCCACGACTTCGCCGCTTTGCGGCGAAGTCGGGTGACGCTTGGGGGCCAAGGTCACTTGACGAGGTGATGGGAGAGAGCCCGTGCATAAACAACAAAAAAAGGATACTCGAATGAGTGGTGTTTAAATATGCGTGTCGAGCTTCGCTCGAAGAACCCGCGCCCGCCCTCCAAGCCGCTTGCAAGCAAGCGGTACCCTCGCAGAGGTGTCTGCTCGGCTTGTCGGAAGGAAGCACACTGTGCTTCCTTACCTCATCCGTGACGCTTGGGGCAAGGTTACTTGACGAGGTAGTGGAGAGAGCCGATGCATAAACAACAAAAAAGGATACTCAAATGAGTATTCTTTTTTGTTGTACGAAGCGGACGGGGCTCGAACCCGCGACCTCAGCCGTGACAGGGCTGCGCTCTAACCAAACTGAGCTACCGCTCCTTGCCTTTGCTCTCCTCCGTGGGAGGGGTGCGAGGGCATTTTAGCGAAAAATGAAGAGTATTGCAAGCTTTTTTTTTACAAAAATGCAAAAAAAGTTTCAAAGGGGGTATAAAAAAGGCGCTGTCGTGGGGTAGACAGCGCCGTGAAATAGGTGTGTAAATGCTTATTCCAGAATGTTTACGAGAGCATGCTGGGGTGTGCCGGTCAGTTTTTCTCGATTTTCGACACGGGCCTTTTGAATTTGCTCTTCAGTGGCACCGAGCCCGCGCAGAAGCATGGAGCTGAGGGTAAGTGCCACCTCTTCTTCACCGGAAACCACCATTTGCGCACCCTGTTTGCGCATGTTGCGCGCATTGCGCATGTAGGTGGTGTGGGCCAGTACGGCAATTTTCGGGTTGACGTCTCGGGCTGCGGCCGAAATCTCAGCAGCGGGGGCACCGGCCGCGGTAACGATGATGGCTTTGGCATGCTCTGCGCCGGCCATGCGCAGAATGGAGTGCAGGCGGGCATCGCCGTGCATGGCGGGTATGCCTTTAGAGGACAAATGAGTAACGGTATCGATGTTCATCTCCAGTACCACAACCTCTATATTGTATTTATTGAGAATTTTGGTGATGATTTTACCGCAGGGGCCATAGCCCACCACAATCACGCGGTCTTTGGTTTCGGAGGGGTGCGGTATGGCTGAGGCATCTGCCGGGGGCATACCCACGCCGCGGGCATCCATTTTGCGGATGAGGGAGGGCACCAGCCTGAAGAGGCCCACGTTGAGTGTGATGGTGATGATAGCCACACCGGTGATGACGTTGACGGCCTCACGCGGCAAGAGCCCGAAGCGGTCACTTGCTGCCAGAGCCGCCAGAATGAAAGAGAACTCACCGATTTGGGAGAGCGAGGTGCCTACCACCACGCCCAAGCTGCCAGGGCGGCGCAGCAGGCGGATGACACCGTAGGCGCTCAGCGGCTTAAAGAGCAGGGTGAGTCCCAGTGTACCCACGGCCAGCGGCCAATGCTCCAACAGCATGGGGGCATCAAACCCCATGCCTACCGATACGAAGAAGAGCACGGCAAAGGCATCTCGCATGGGCAAGGCATCGCTTGCGGCGCGGCTGGCAAACTTGCTTTGCCCCACCACCATGCCGGAGAGGAATGCGCCGAACACCATGGAGGCATTGAACACCTCTGCCGACAACACGGCCACACCCAGTGCGCAGGTAAGCACGGCCAAGGTGAACAACTCATTAGAGTTACTGCGTGCCACAAAGGTGAGCACGCGGGAAATAACGTGCTTGCCCAAAAAGGCTACACAGAACACCATGAGCGCGAGCTTCCAGGTCATGCCCCACAGGGCGCTCCATAAGTCATCTGCACAAAAAACGGCTCGGGTGGCACCCTCCGGCAGCACGAATACCGCCGGCAGCAGTACCAGCAGCACAATGGTGAAGATATCCTCCATCACCAGCCAGCCCACGGCGGTGTGGCCGCTGGGGGTGTGCAGCAATTTGCTGTCTTCCAGCACGCGGGTGAGTACTACCGTGCTGGATACACACACGCACATGCCGAAGATGAGCGCGGCTACCCAATCTGCACCCGGCACACAGGCATGGTACACCAGTGCTCCGCAGCCGGTCCACAGGGTCATGCACATCAGAGACCCCGGTACGGCCACTTTGCGCACGGCCAGCAGGTCTTTAAAGTGAAAGTGCAATCCCACGCCGAAGAGCAACAATACCTCGCCTATGGAGGCAAACTCGTGCATTACGGCATGCGGGTCATCTGTAAGTCCCCACCACGGTTGGGCGGCCAGTATGCCGGCGATGAGGTAACCAACCAAGGGTGACAGCTTGATACGCTGGGCCAGCATGCCCAGTGCCAGTGCCAAGATAAGACCGAGTGCTAATGTTCCTATCATTTTTATGGGAGATGTTCTGTGTGCTCCGCTGAAATCGGGGAAAGAAATTTTACATGAGAACTCTGGCCCAGAGCACCTTCAGGTAGCGGCCCTCCGGATAAGTGGACAAGAAGGGATGATCCCATCCCGGGCCTGTCATTTCCAGAATCTGTAAGCGGCGCCCCAAACGCTGTGCTGCCTTGATAACAGTCTTCTCGAACTCTGCCGGGGATACCAAGCCTGAGCATGAGCAGGTGACAAACAAGCCTCCTTGGCGTACGCACTGCAAGCCCAGCATGTTGAGGTCATGGTACTTCTTGAGTCCCTCTTCTTTTTCTTCATCGCGGCCCAGTACAAACTTGGGCGGGTCCAGCAGCACTACATCGAAAAGCTTGCCGTTGCGCACCATTTGGCGGGCATATACAAAGGCATCTGCATGCACGAAGTCGATGCGCAGCGGGCCGCCTGCAGCATTGATATTGGCATTGCGCTTGGCCATGGCAATGGCTTTTTCATCCAAATCCACCGCTGTTACCTCTTTGGCACCGCCGTGCAGCTTGGCATGTATGGAGAACCCGCCGGAGTAGCAGCACAGGTCAAGCATGGTCTTATCTTTAACCAGTTTGGAGAGCTTGAGTCGGTTGTCTCGCTGGTCGCAGAAAAAGCCGGTCTTGTGTCCTTTGGCAAAGTCCACCTCAAAGTTGACACCGTTTTCAACAATGCGCACGCGGTGCACGGGTTCGCTGGGCGGTGCGGTGGTGGGGTCTATGCCCTCCATGCGGGCAATGCTTTCATCCACCGTGATAACGTGGCGGCTTGTGCCGCACAATTTGTGCAGCAGGGGGAGCCAGCGGGGCAGGCGTTGCCATACGCCCAAGGTGGTTACCTCTAAGCTCAATACATCGGCGTAGCGGTCGGCTATCAATCCGCCTATGCCGTCTGAGTCGCCGTGAATAATTCGGTAGGCTGTGGTGGTGGCATCCAGCCCGCAATCTTGGCGGCGCCATTCAACGGCACGCTTCAGGGCTGCCTCCAAATCCTTTTCTCCCATGGTCTCCGGGCCGTGGTAGAACATGCGCAAGGGGGTGCGGCTTTTGGGGTTCCAGAATCCGCAGCCGAACGGCTCGCCGTTTTTATCATATACATTGATGAGCCCGCCTGCCGTGGCATCGGGGCTTACGGCTCCCAGCATACGCGGGAACACGGCAGGATTGTAGGTGAAATACTTGAGCTGCACCCACGGGCGTACCCAATTTTCGCTGCCCTCGGGGGCCGGCGTTTCTTTAACCTGCTTGGGTGCGGGTGTATTGCTTTTGCGTGCACCGTTACGGTTGTAGGGTGCTGCTTTTCTATCCTTGTATCCTCCCCTTTTGGCTGACTCTTGCATACGTGCGAGTGTACACGAGCGCACGCGCGTTGTCAAGGTGCTTTCGAGTATGTCTCGGTCAAACGCATGCGGTTTCTGCCGTATTGTCCGTTTACACCGGGGCGGAACTCAGATTTTATGCAGGTTCAGGAAATAATGCAGCGCCAGTTTGAGGACCGAGGTGCGGTCTATGTTGCGGAGACGGGCGAATTTCTCTAAACGGTGAAATAATTCTTTACGACAGCGGAAAGTTATCATGTGTAACGGGGCCATGTGCGTTATCATAGGGGGAGACTCTTTGTCTTTCAAGCGTTATTAGATGTTATACGGCTAACTGTGCATGCAATGGAGATGGAAACACGGTAGAGCGTAAGCTTGACCGTTACGTAAAAATGGTGCGAAATTATTTGATTTTCTGGATATCAGACTTGACATCATCTAACGTATCGGCTATATATAGTCACGTATATCGGTTCTATATATTGCATGAAATCGTCCATGAAAAATCTGACTCGATACACGCGTGAGAAAACCTCATTCTTGGGTTGGCGTGTATGTATCAGTCGTAAAGGTATGATGTTTACTAAGTATTTTGCTGATGCTGCGTATGAGGGTGAGCAAGGCTCACTTGAAGCCGCAATCTCACTGAGAGATGAGATTCTTGCGGCTATTAAAGCAGACCCGGCCAATGCCAAGAGCATTATGGCTGGGTATCAGGAAAAATACGCCAAACAGCCGAAAACGACGGGTAAAAAGTAACCTCGTTTTCGTTTGCTTCGCTTCTTTGTTCTTAATAAACGGGTTCTGCCTATGGTGCGGAACCTTGGAGGGTCATGTTTCAATGTGGTAGGGTGTGTTCACTCCCTACGTTCGGATTGTAGCTGTATTCAGGCGTCTGAGAAGTCGAACTTGGGAGATTTGCGGCGGCGACTCATGCCGCTGCGGCGGGAATCCCACAACAGCAGGAGCATGCCACCTACCAACAATAGGCGGGCCCCGGTGTTCATGGCATAATTGTCAATATGGTGAGTGCTGCCGGAGCAAGCGCAACTTAAATCCAACCCGCGGGCCCATGCCTGCGCGTACAGCAGAAAGAATACGCCCGTCATCACAGTCCCCCAAATTGTGGTGCCACGGTAGTCAATGCGCATGAGCAGGCAAATGCCTACCACCAGCTCCATCATCATACCGATGCAGGTAAGGGGCATAGAACACCACTCGGGCAATATGTCGCACCCTGTCATGAATTGGGCGTTTTCCCACAGGGCTTTTGCGTTCAGTTTCACAACGGCGTTGATGAGAAAAAATAACCCGAGCCCGATGCGGAGCAGGGTGAGCAGCATGCCTGTGGTGCCGGTGGTTCTCATGGTGCCCGTATTCTACCGCACCCTCGGCTCGCGTGCAAGCGTTTTTTTGCGAACCGCTCCCCTTGTTGCCATGCTTTAATCTTGACTTACAGAGCGTATTCCGTCAGAATATCTATGTGATTAAGAGAACTGCTACTGCCGCATTGTTGGCAACGCTTCCTGTGTTGGCGGAACCTGAGGGTGCCGCTGTTGAGTCTGCTGTGCCTGCCGTGCAGCCTGAAATGATTGTACCTGCCGAGGTTGTGGCCCCGGCTGAGCCCGCTACGGCTGAGCCTGCCGTGGTGGAGGAGGCTCCTGTGCAGCCGGTGTCGCCTGTTGTGACAGAGCCCGTTGCACAGCCCGAGCCCGTTGCTCAACCCGTTGCCACTGTTGAGCCTGTGGCCTCGGAGCCTGTTGCCGTGGCAGAGCCCGTGGAGGCTACCCCGGTGCAGCCTGCCGTAACCAAAAGTGCGGTAGATGCTTACAAAGGTATTGTGAAAATTGAGGTTGCCGTGCGTCAGCCCGATTATGCAACCCCGTGGCAAAGTGGCCGCTTTGCCGGTGGAAACGGTACCGGGTTTATGGTATCGCCGGGGTTGTTCATGACTAATGCACACGTGGTGGCCAATGCCGAGCGTATTACCGTGTCACCTTATGGCGATGCCCGCAAATACGCTGCCCGCGTTAAGCATGTGGCGCATGATGCCGACCTTGCCTTGGTAGAGGTGACGGAGGCCGTAGAATCATTTGCCGATGTGCCTTGTTTGCAGTTCAGCGACAAGTTGCCCAAGTTGGAGGACGAGGTGCGCGCCGTGGGTTACCCCATCGGTGGTAGCCGCTTGTCCGTAACCCGTGGTATTGTTTCTCGTATTGATACAACGCTGTATTCCCACTCTCAGAGCGAGAGCCACCTTACCGTGCAGATAGATGCAGCCATTAACCCCGGCAACAGCGGTGGCCCCGTGTTGATGGAGGATAAGGTAGTGGGTGTGGCTTTCCAAGGGCTTATGCAGGCCAACTCCACCGGCTACATGATTCCCATGCCCGTTATCAAACGCTTCCTTAAAGATGTGGAAGACGGGCATTATGATAAATATGTGGATTTGGCCGTGAGCTTTTTCCCGCTGACCAACCCGGCCATGCGCAAGCAGTATGGCTTGGCAGAGAGCTCTCCCGGTGTGTTGGTAGGGCAGGTGGTAAAAGGCGGCACATGCGACGGCGTGTTGCAGCCCGGTGATTTGCTGCTGGCTATCAATGATTTGCCCGTGGACCGCTCTGCCATGATTGAGCTTGATGGTGAGCGTGTGATGCTGGAAGAGCTGGCAGAGCGCTCATTCAAAGGTGATACCTTGCGTATGCGCATTCAGCGAGACGGTGTGCAGCATGATGTGGAGGTGAAGCTCAAGCCGCTTACCGCCAATGCTATTCTTGCCCAAGAGTACGACCGCATGCCCCGCTACGTGCAGTTCGGTGGTCTTGTGTTCCAGCCGTTGCACCGCAATGTTATCAGTGCACATCAAATTAACCTCACCACGCTTAATGTGGATGTGGAGGACTTCCTGAAACATGGCGGTTCTCTTGAAAAACAGGATTTGGTGATGCTTACCAAAGTGCTGAAAGATGAGGTAAATGCCCGCTGCACCGCTTACGGCACCCGCTTGGTAACCAAAGTAAACGGAGTAGAGGTTAAGGGTTTGGACCACCTCTACAGCCTGCTGTACCCGGAGGATG
>JAFYUT010000060.1 GCA_017549485.1 Akkermansia sp. | reverse complement strand
GGGGAGTAACGTCTCCAGAGTAGTAAGTTCTGGGAAATACTTATCGAAAAGAGCGCCATACTTTTCGTTTGCTTCCCACAAGGCAACTTCGTCCCATGCCTCCATGTATGGATACATTAGACATGACTTTTTTTCGCATTTTGGATATTGTTGTTGACAATCAATGCTGTATTTGCTAATTTCTTGTCACGCCCGCAACCGTTGCGCAAGCAAAGCAGAGATAAGTCGGGAATCGGACGTGATGTCCCACGAAAAGGCAGCGCTTTTGCGCTGCTTTTTTGTTCGCTTAACGGGTATTGCGCCCGTTGCCGGTGTATCATCGGCGGGAATAAGTTTATATATAAGTTACAACTACACTTACTATAAATACGATATCAATCTTTGTAAGTGACTTCAAATTCACGCTGTTCTATTTTGCGTCCTATCTGTACTGTTTTAAATGCAAGCGATACGCATCTATATACATGCCGCTTGTTTTGCTTATAGAGCCCGGATAAAACCAAGATTTTTGTTGTCATGTCTCATCTTGTTCTCGACAAATGAGTTGAATTATGGTTAAGTATGCGCACGTATTTTTCAGCAACATGAAGTCTTATACCATTTTCCAGAAGTCGGATGACGAGACCGTCAACAATTTCCTTGCATGGATGCGCGACCAGGAGCGCGGCGTTTACCGTGCAGCTCTGCGTGAGTTGGGCGCCCTCAAGAAGCTTCGCCCTCAGTTCTTGCAGCAGAAGCCCTTGGAGGAGCAGTTTGCATGGATTAAGAAGACTCTTGCATGGAAACCCGCAGAGACAATTGCTGACCACCTGT
Source organism: Akkermansia sp. (assembly GCA_017549485.1). GTDB lineage: Bacteria > Verrucomicrobiota > Verrucomicrobiia > Verrucomicrobiales > Akkermansiaceae > Akkermansia. The sequence continues at coordinate 4,655 of JAFYUT010000060.1, read as the reverse complement.
TGCAGGTGTGGTTGATTCGTAAGCACGAAGGCATGCTTGTGACATTCATTGAGAAGCTCGGCATTGCTCATAACGGTCACGGTGTAGTGGATGTGCTCCCTGAGACGCTTGACACAGAGAAGCTTACCGAGGCTGTTAATGAGTTGTTCGAGAAGTATCCCGCCGGTGCAGTTTCCGTGTACCTGCACATGTTCCAGAACCAGACCGAAACAGGTTGGGCTGAGCTGCAGCAGATTCTCGACACCGACGAGCGTGTCACCATTCGCTAATTTATCCCGTTCCCCTCGTGACAGAGGATGAACAATACATGATGCTGGCCATGCGCGAGGCCGAAAAGGCCCGCGCGGTCGGCGAGGTTCCCTGTGGCTGCGTTATCGTTAAAGACGGACGCATTATCGGCCGCGGATGGAATCAGGTAGAGACCCTCAAAGATGCTACCGCTCATGCAGAAATGCTGGCATTAACAGCCGCACAAACTGCCGTGGGTGATTGGCGTCTTGAGGGTTGTACTGTTTATGTTACCAAAGAGCCTTGCCCTATGTGTGCCGGGGCCATGGTGCATTGCCGACCGGATAGAGTGGTGTTCGGTATTCGTGACCCTAAAGGCGGTGCCTGCGGTGGGTGGATTCACCTACTAGACTCCAATCCTCCGCTCAATCACAAATGCGCAGTAGAGGGCGGGGTGCTGGGAGATGTGTGCTTAGAACAGTTTCAAAGTTTCTTCCGCGCGGCTCGAGCTGCGGCCAAATTGAAAAAACAACAACTCCGAGAACAACAACTTAACGATGACTCCGCAGATTGAACTGTACCTTAATACTGACCGAGAGTGGGTCACGGAAGCCCTGATGGAGCGTTTCAGCGATGCTCTTAATGCCATGGTGCCCGAGCTGTTGTCATACCCTCCGGGCCCGGATCACGTGCTCTCTGAGTTACCTGTTGTAGAAATTGCCGTGGTGGATGACGAAGCAATTGCGCGAGTGCACGCCGAGTTTCTGAACGACCCCACTGAGACAGATGCTATCACATTTCAATACGGAGAGATTCTTGTAAGTTGTGATACAGCAGCACGTTACGCTCAGACTCATGGTATTGACCCCGAGGAGGAGCTTTTCCGTTATATGGTGCATGGTTTAACGCATCTGCATGGCTATCTCGATTATGAGCCTGATGACAGAGAGGCACTCTTTGCCGTGCAAGAACCTTTAGTAAAACGATTTTTTAAGAAATAAAGCTTGCGGTCTAGCCTTTTTTCTGGTAAGATGCGCGCGCTTCGCTGCTTCGGTAGCTCAGCTGGATAGAGCACGAGCCTTCTAAGCTTGGGGTCCCGCGTTCGAGTCGCGGCCGAAGCGCTGCAAAACGCCTCTGATTCTCCCTGTTGAGTCAGAGGCGTTCTTTTAGCTTTACATACAGCGTTTTTTGTGATAATGTGCAACACATGACAAGGATTTTGCCTGTATTCGGAATGATTGCAGCCTCACTGGCTATGGTGAGCTGTGTTAACAGGCAATATCAATTTACCCCCTCTCCCATACCTTCATCTGCCGTTGCCTCTGTTGATACCCTCAAGCAATCCGTTCAGTGCTATACAGCTCACAGCAGGGTGCAAGCTATCAATTTTTGCCAAGGTCAACTCAATGCGGTTGCTCCCTCATTTGCTATTGATGTTCAATACGACAAAGCAGTCAATGAAATGGGAAGCATTGCTCAGGAGTTGCTGGACAGCGGGTTGGCTGTGGCTATGGAGATGGAGAATACCGGAAATCGCATTATATTTACCCCGGAATACTCAGACTGCGTACTCATGCTGAGGGCACACCGACAGACTGTTTTTTTTGAGACATTGCCACAGGATACACAAAAGGCTTTGCGCAAGGCTCAGCAACTTGTCGTGGAGGTTTGCACTCGTTACGGCTCAGAGTATGAGCGTGCGGTAGCCTTGCATGACTATATCGCCTGCAACACTCGGTATGAATCCCGCTTGGGAATTGCAGCGCAAGCAAATGCTACCACCAAGCTTTTGCTGGAGGGCATCGCCGTGTGTGATGGATATGCGCATGCATATGGCTTGTTGCTCAGCATGGCCGGTATTGACAATCGTTTCGTAGTTGGTAAGGGGGATGATGTAGAGCATATCTGGAATATGGCCAAGCTCAAGGGGCAATGGGTTCACATAGATGTCACATACGACGATCCCAAACCCGATAAACAAGGGCGCGTGCTCCACTCCTATTTCGGTATGTCGGATTCCCGCATAGCGTCCAATCATCAATGGAAACGTTCGGATTTTCCTCGCGCAGGGTCTGATGCTCTCTACCATCCGTTTTACATGGGGTATCGGTTCTCAACTGCCGCAGAAATGCTTCATTGGGCAGCAGCCCAAAGAGTAGGCTACCCGTGGGGAATAACCGTATACGTGGATGAACTCAGCCGCGTACGCTCTGAATCTGCAGCGCATGCCAGGTTACAAGATGCGGCAGATTCCATCGGGGTGGACAATTTGCAGGCAGTGGCCCTTGATAAAGGCTGCCGTGGTGCCGTGTATTGCTCCTTCAATTATTGAGTTGGTGCTTCTTTTGACTTGACAAATCGACGCAATGCGCGTATATTGGCGCGCGCATGGCTACGGATATCCGCTTCAAGAGAAATTTTTCCATTATCGCACACATTGACCACGGCAAGACGACCTTGTCTGACCGCTTGTTGGAGTTTACCAATACCATCGGCGAACGAGATAAGCAGGACCAGTTGCTTGATGCCATGGATTTGGAGCGAGAAAAGGGCATTACCATCAAATCACACCCCGTTACCATGAGCTATAAAGCCAAAGATGGTAATACGTATGATTTGAATCTCTTGGATACGCCCGGCCACGTTGACTTCTCTTACGAAGTGTCTCGTTCTCTCGCCGCTTGTGATGGTGCGGTATTGATTGTGGATGCCGCACAGGGTGTGGAGGCTCAAACCTTGGCCAATATGCATTTGGCACTTGACCAACAGCTTGAAATCATTCCTGTTGTCAACAAAATTGACCTCCCCAGTGCTAATTTGCCTAAAGTCTACAAACAGTTGGAAGACGTGGTATGCATACCCCATGAGGAGGCCATTCTCTGCTCTGCAAAAGCCGGTATCGGTATTGAAGATGTTCTTGAGGCTATTGTGCAGAAAGTTCCTGCGCCCAAACCGGCAGAAGATGATTGCCTGCGCGCGCTGGTGTTTGACTCGGTTTATGATGCCTATCGTGGCGTGGTTTCCTACGTGCGATTGGTCAGCGGCACAGTATCCCGCGGCATGAAGGTAAAACTTTTTGCAACAGAGGAAACCTATGAAGTTAAAGAAGTAGGCATCTTTACTCCCAAGATGCAGGCTACAGACCAACTTGAAACAGGTGATGTGGGCTATATCATTGCCAACATGAAGTCTGCTGCCGATGTGAAAATCGGTGACACTTACACCAATCTCCAAAACCCCTGCGCAGAACCGCTGCCCGGCTTCAAAGAGATTCGCCCCATGGTATTCTCCGGCATTTACCCGGTAGATTCTTCGGATTACGAGGCGCTTAAGGCGGCTATGGCCAAGCTGCAAATTAACGATGCAGCCTTTACTTACATGGGAGAAAGCTCCGTGGCACTTGGCTTCGGTTTCCGTTGTGGCTTCCTCGGCTTGTTGCACATGGAGATTATCCAAGAGCGTCTGCGCCGTGAGTTCAACATGGATGTCATCTCCACGTATCCGTCTGTGATTTACGAGGTAACCAAGACTGACGGTACGGAGATGTTGGTAGATAACCCCAGTATTCTTCCTGACCCGCAGGAGATTCAAGAGATTCGTGAGCCCATTGTCAAGGTGTTCGTGATGATTCCCGCGGACTACATCGGCGACATCATGAGAATCGTCATGGAGAAACGCGGTGAAGTTATCCATACCGAAACGATTGACGATACCCGCGTAATGCTCACCTGCCGTATTCCCATGGCTGAAATACTTGTAGATTTCAACGATAAGCTCAAATCCACCACCCGTGGTTACGGCTCCATGGATTATGAATATGACGGCTATCAGGCCGCCAAGCTCGTGAAGATGGATATGATGATTGCCGGTGAACCGGTGGATGCATTCTCCATGATTGTTCATCGCGAGCGCGCAGAATCACAAGGGCGAGAGATTGCTCTCAAGCTTAAGGATGTGATACCAAGACAGTTGTTCACCGTGGCCATTCAGGCCTGCATCGGTGGCAAAATTATTGCCCGCGAAAGCATCTCGGCTATGCGCAAGAACGTAACCGCTAAATGTTACGGTGGTGACGTTACTCGTAAGCGCAAGCTCCTTGAGAAGCAGAAGGAAGGTAAGAAGCGCATGAAGTCTATCGGCCGTGTAAATATCCCGCAAGAGGCCTTCATCAATGTGCTGAAAACAGGGGATTAATCTATCCCCCCTCAGTTTATTCCGAATCCGCCCGTTACCTTATATGAGGCAACGGGCAGATTTGTTTTCCATAATGTATTTTGCCGATTATAGGGCACTGCGTCAAAAAAGTCGCGTGAATGACGGGGAGGTTAGCTGCCTGAGTTTGAGGCGGAGGTAATCAACGGAAGGTAGTCCTCGGGTTTTGAGTTGGATGCGGGCAATCATTGAATTCATCCCTTCAATTCGTCCCG
>JAFYUT010000059.1 GCA_017549485.1 Akkermansia sp. | reverse complement strand
CCGCGAGCATAGCGGGACATGATATTTTGGATGAGCCGGTAGAAAGCCGACGTCACTTGGGTTACATGCCTGAGAACGTTCCCTTGTATGATGACATGCGTGTGACTGACTACTTGGCATACCGGGCACAATTGAAAGGACTGCGCGGCATGGACATGCGCTCACAGGTCGGTTACGTGATAGACAAATGCGGACTTGAGCCGAAGCGCAAAAATCTTATCAGCACGCTCTCGAAAGGTTATCGTCAACGTGTAGGCTTGGCAGACGCCCTGCTCGGCAAGCCGGATTTGCTCATATTGGACGAACCGACGAACGGCTTGGATCCTAACCAAATCCGCCAGATTCGTGAATTGATACGCGCCTTGGCCGAAGAACACACCGTTATTCTTTCCACCCACATTCTCAGCGAGGTTGAAATGATATGCAACAAGGTGATTATCATTGACCAAGGAGAAATCAAGGCCGCAGACACACCGTTGAATTTAACACGAGGCTTACGCGCAGCAGGCCGTGTATCCATCGAGTTCAAGGGAGACTTGGACGTTGTGGTTAAGGAGCTTGAAGCCTTCGCCCCCGTGAAGCGAGTGATTGTAGAAGAGCCCCAAGGCGATGGATGGCACCGCTTAATGGTTCGCGCAGAACCCGGTACCGATACCCGAGAAAAGGCAGCAGCCATTACGGCTGCACACGGCTTCCCGACTCGCCATATTTACCGTCACATTCCGAGTTTGGAAGACGTGTTTGTGGAAATGACGCGTCGCGATTAAAGATACAGCTTATTACTAACGCTTTACAGAAAAACAATGGAAACGAATAATGACAAATCCCCTGCTCCGGCTTCAGTCTCGATGCTGCACCGAGTGAAAAGGAACTTTTTCAGCTATCTGTCAACGCTTTGGGTTATCTACATCAAAGAATTGAAGGGATACTTGTGCGTCCCCTTCGGTTGGGTGATTTTAACCTGCACCATGGGCATACAGGGGCTCATGCTGCAAGCGGTATTGGAAACCATGACCGTTGCAACCGGTAACGGTGTCATGTACCACATGATGGACAGCCTGTTTTTCCTGCTGCTCTTCATTTTCATTTTCCCGCTGATTACGATGCGTACCTTTGCGGAGGAAGAACGCCTCGGCACGCTGGAAGGCCTGCTCACTGCGCCGGTGACAACGACGCAAATCCTTTTGGGTAAATATTTTGCAGCTTATACCTTCTACCTCATTATATGGCTACCCATGCTCCTGTACCCCTGGATGAGCGAGATTGGTAATCTGTATACCTACACGCGTTACGGTGAATACAGCGATACCACCATCACCTACATGCTGGCAGACTGGTTCGGCGCCTACTCCATCTTGGCCCTCACCGGTGCATTCTTCGTAGCACTCGGCATTTTATGCTCCTCCGTGACACGCAGCCAAATTATCGCTGCCATCTTCTGCACATGCCTCATGATTCTCTATTACTTCTTGGGGCGTGTTACAGAGTTGTGGGGCGAATTCCCCGCTGCTCCCGTATTCCATTACATTTCATGGTCTGAGCAGTTCAAATCCTTTACCAGTTGCGCCATTGATACCCGCCCGCTGGTGCTTTATCTTTCCACCACCATCTGCACGCTGGCATTGACCAAGCGTTTGGTTGACTACCGCCGCTGGACTCGCTGATTTTAGAACATCTTACGAATAGAACCGACATGAGTAAAACAGAATTTACCGGGCATCCCGATGCACGCCGTTCCAAGGCGAATCCGCTGGCGTGGATTAACCTTGCGCTGCTCGCCATCATCATGATTTGCTGCAACTACATCGGTTGCAGGGAATACGCACGCGTCGACCTGTCCGAGTATGAGAGCTACTCCATCTCCCAGCGCACTATCAACGTGTTGCAGAGTGAAGCCGTGCAGAACCGCGAAACGCCCATCCGCATTATTTTCGCGTTCCAGACCTCTTCCCCCGGTTATCACCGCATGTACATGCTGCTGGAGGAGTATAAGCGCCACGCCAACGGCAAAATTGAGGTGGAATGCTTTGACCCCCTCCGCCAGCCCGGCCGTGCCCGTGAAATCGAGAACATTTACAAAGTGAAGTTCAATCAGGAGCTTTGCATTGTGGATGCTCGCGATAATAACAATGCCCCCATCGACCACTATGATGCCGACCCCGGTAAAGCTAACCTCTACAGCCGCATTCCGGGTACGGCATTCTCCCGCTACGTGGTGCAACCGGACGGCAAGCGCAATGTCGTTGCGTTGATGATGGATGAGGTGCTTTGCTCTGAGATTATCCGCGCAGCGGAAGGTCAGCAGCGTAAAATGTATGTCGTGGCCAATAAGGGCGGCATCAAGCTCGACCAAAATGGCCAGTTGGAGTACGAGACTATTTCTCTCATCCGCACCATCACCGGCTCCCTTAATCTGAAGTTGGAGCCCATCGTGCTGAGCGAAGATGCAGAGCAAGACATCCCGGCGGATGCTGAGGGTCTTATTATCATCGCCCCTCAGTTTGACTTCGAGCCCTGCCAGATTGCCACCATCCGTAAGTTCTGGGGGCGCAATGAGCGTAAGTCCATCTTTATTGCGCTGGACTCTGAGCTGCCTTACTTTGACACGCGTCACGTGCGCCAAGAAACGGCTGATGGCTCTGTGGAATCCACCCGT
>JAFYUT010000058.1 GCA_017549485.1 Akkermansia sp. | reverse complement strand
CCGTGTTGCACTCACCTCATTTCATAATCGCGAGGAGCGCGCCAAAGTGCCCACCAAAGAGGTGGTGTGTTATGAGTGCGGGCGTCGCTCTCGTGTGCCGGCGGCGGCGCTTTCTGCCAACTGCATACACTGCCATGCCCACCTGCGCATGACTGATGTGGAGTTGAAACCGAATTCTACCCGCCTCACCGTGCGTACCTTGGGTAATGTTACCGTTCTGTCGGACGCTGTGCTTTCTCAGCTCTCTATTGTGTGCCATAATTTGTATCTCAATGGTAAGGGGAGCGGGTCTTTCCGTTGTACGGGGCGCATGAGAATCGGCGCCGATACGCAAATTGACGGAGAGGTGCGTGTGGGGTCTCTGCATGTGAGCCGAGGTGTTCAAGTGGCTTTTACCCGTGGTGTGGTTGCCGAAACGGTAGACATATACGGCAAAGTATCCGGGCGTATTGAGGCTGCCGGTAAAGTTAAATTACACCGTGGTGCTGAGCTGTGCGGTGAGTGCTATGCCCCCATGCTGGTGGTCAAGCCGGGTGCCGTACATAACGGTAACTGGGTGAAAAATCTTGCCCCCCACGCGGCGCATCAGTCCACCGCGTATGAGGACTGAGGTGGTGTAGGTTGTACCCGTTGCATGTATGGATATCCGCATTACAGGGGCTTCGCAGAATACGCTCAGGCATATCAATCTTACGTTGCCCACGGGCAAATTGATAGCGCTTATGGGCCCCAGTGGCTCGGGCAAGAGTACATTGGCGTATGATACGTTGTTTGCGGAGTCGCGGCGCAGGTTTTTGGACTGTTTGTCGGCCGGGGCTCGGCGTATGTTGGCGCGACCCGATAAGCCGCGTGTAGAGGCCATAGAGGGCTTGCCCCCTGCGCTGTGTTTGGAGCAAAGCATCCCCGCGGGGCAGTCTCGCTCGGTGTTGGGGTCTCTTACCGAAACGCTTGATTACCTGCGCATCATTTATGCCGCCATCGGTGTGCCGCATGACCCCGTAACCGGGGAACGCTTGTCGCGCTTGAGTGTGGATGAAATTGCGGCGGCTCTTTGCGCACTGGCCGAGGGCACTCGCTTGACCCTGTTGGCGCCGTTGCCTGCCGGGTTCGGGGCCGATGCCGCATCCGACATTCTGGACTTGCGCAAAGCCGGGTATTTGCGCGTGCGGGTGCAGGGCGAAATACGCGAACTTGAGGAGCTTGAAGCAGCCCCCCCCGGTGCAGAGGATGTTTGTGAGCTGGTGATAGACCGCATCGTGGTGCGCCCGGGGACGGAGTCCCGCATAGCAGACTCATTGCAAGTGGCGCTCCGATTTTGCCCCGATGAGGTGCGCGCCCTGGTGCAGCCCGCGGGTGGCGCGGCTCAGTTGCGGGCGTTTCACACCCGCTACCGCAATGCCGAAACCGGGTTTACCCTGCCGGATTTAACGCCGCGCCTTTTCTCTCACTACTCCCCGCAAGGGGCGTGCGAGCATTGCAACGGGCTTGGGGTGGTTGAGAATAAAAAAGGTGAGCATGTGATATGCCCCGTGTGCAAGGGGATGCGCCTTAACCCTACAGCTTTGGCTGTTACGCTGGTATTCGGGGAGCAAGAGCTGCATTTGGGCGCGTTCTGCAACCTGACCGTGCAGGAGAATCTGGAGCTGCTGCCTACGCTGCAAGTGCCCACCGCTTTTCGAGAGGCTTTACAAACCGCCATTGCTGAGCTGGAGCGCCGCTTGAGTTGCTTGGCCGAGTTGGGGTTATCGTACCTGAGCCTCTCTCGCGCCACCAATACGCTTTCGGGCGGTGAGCTCCAACGCGCTCGCTTGGCGGGGCAAATCGGTGGTGGCCTTTCGGGGGTGCTCTATATTTTGGATGAGCCCACCATCGGGCTTCATCCCCGTGAAACCGCCTTGCTGATACGTGCCCTGCAACGTCTGCGTGATAAGGGTAATACCATTTTGGTGGTAGAGCATGACCCTCAACTGCTGGCGGCTGCCGATTTGCTGGTGGAGATGGGCCCCGGGAGCGGGCCGGAGGGTGGCTGTATTTTGGCGCGCGGAACTTATGAGGAGATTTTGCTGAATCCCGACTCCCCCACCGGAGCATGGCTTGCCGGGCGCTGTGAGTATGCGCGTGCCGAGTCTCCGGACCTTGATAGCTGTGCGTGGATGGAGTTGCGAGGGGCCACCGCCCGTAACCTCAAAAATATCACACTCAAATTACCTTTGGGGGCATTTACGTGCTTGAGTGGCCCCGGTGGCTCCGGCAAGAGTACATTGATTCATGAGTGCTTGTTGCCGGCGTTGAAAGCGGGTAAAGTGCAGGGGGCTGAAGCTATAGCTCGCGCCGTATTGTTAGAACAAAGCCCGCTGGGGAGCTCCCCTCGTTCCACCCCTGCTACGGCTACGGGCTTATTGGATGTATTGCGCCCGCTGTACGCGGCGTTGCCGCTGGCGCGTCAGCGTGGGTATACGGCAGGGCGTTTCTCTCTCAATGTGCGGGGTGGGCGGTGTGAGCGCTGCACCGGCACGGGCTATTTGCAGGTAGATATGAATTTTTTGGCAGACCTCTACACCCCGTGTGATGCCTGCCATGGGGCCCGCTACAACCGCGAGACGCTCGAGGTCACGTGGCGTGGTAAATCCATCGCTGCGGCCCTGAGCCAAACTGTTGATGAAGCGTTGGCTTTCTTTGCCCCCATACCCGCAGCGGTTGGGATATTGCAGGCCTTGCATGATTTGGGGCTGGGGTATTTGCCGTTAGATCGCTCCGTCACTACGCTTTCCGGCGGTGAGGCGCAGCGTGTGCGCATTGCTACTTATTTAGCCAAAGCGGCTCCCAAGCGCGGGCAGCGTGATAGAGAACGCCTGTTGTTCGTGTTGGATGAACCTTCTACCGGACTGCATTTCAGAGAGGTAGATATGTTGCTGCGGGCATTTTACCGCTTACGGGCAGCCGGGCATACCGTGCTGTGCATAGAGCACCATGAGGGCATCCTCTCCCGCGCCGACTACTTGGTAGAACTCGGGCCCGGGGCCGGGCGCAACGGTGGCTCCGTAACCTATGCCGGGGTGCCGCCGTGCCGACAATAAGGGGCAAGCGCACGCCTGCACTTGCCCCCTGAATGGGATTTGCCTTAATTACCCGTTTACTCTCGGCAAAGAATCTTGACGAACGCCTCCTCTTGCAAGCGTGTGGCGCCGCAGGCAAACTTGGCGCGTATTTGCAGCGTTTCGTCCAAGTCATCTCGTACGGAAAGCTTCACTCGGAAATCATCCCAAATACCGAATTGCGCTTTACTCTTCACCCATGCCAAGCAGGTGCGTATACCGCCGGATACCGGCAATTGCTCCGTACGAATGATACGGAAGCCCAAGAAGCTGTCAACTTTACCCTCAACAAGCGCACGTGCGGTGTTGTAGTCAAAGCTTGATACCTCCGGCTCCTGCAACAGGGAGTTTATCTGAGATGCGGTGCAGGCCAGCACCAACTCATCGCCGTAGGCGCGGCGCTCTTCGTTCCACGCCTCGGCCTTTTGCAGCATGGTGAGGGCTTTGCGCAGCTTGGCAACGGTGAGATTGCATGCCTCGGGCGTGCCGGTTTCGGCGTAGTCATCGGCAATAATCTGATTCTCCGAAAAAGCCACGGCATCCGTGCCGAACTCGCCCATGTAGTTGGTCCCCAAGAAATTATTGAGCATGACCTGGTCCATGGTGCGCCCCGCTGCTGCACGCAGCCCTTCTATTGTTTTGCTGACCGGTACATCTATATTGGCCAATTTCTTGGCATCGAACTCATCGAACCCGATGGCTCTGGTAAAGATGTGCGGGTGCATGACTCTGCGTGTGGTGGGGGCATCTTGCAGCACAGTAGACTGCATGCGGTCTGTTTTCTCTTGGAAATCGAGCAAGCCGTACTGGTCAAAGGTGACAAGCTTGCCACTCAACCCGGTTTCTACCGATACATATTTTTCAAGGCGAGAAGCCTCCTGTTGCAGATAGTTACCCCATTTGTCAGAGTATTTGATTTGGTACTGTTGTTCTATGTCAGCCATAATATTCAGATGGTGTTTTATTGTTGTATGATTGGTGTGGCAAAACGGTGGCGTTGATTGCCCATGCGGGGTCTGACCGTGCGGTGAGCAGGCGGCGGTTCTTGGCAGAATTGAGGCGGCCGGTCACTCTTGCCGTGTAGATAAAATCATATACAACCCCGTTTGTCACTCTGTTCTACCCACCCGCAGGCACTTTTCACAAACGGGGCAAAGAAAAACACCATTGCCCCCACTTGTGGAGCAATGGTGCTGTGTGTAATGAAGAAAACGATGCTTTATTTACGGCGGCGGCGCATGGCCAATCCGGCAAGCGCAAGCAGAGAAAGTGTGGCCGTTGCGGGCTCCGGAACGGAAATATAAGCAATCATACCATAACCGTACTTAGCTGAGGTGCTGGCCATAGAGATTATCTTACTGTCTGTTAATGTACCTTCCACCCTAATCATTGTCCAATCATTTACCGACGAAGAGAATTTAGCCGTATCGGTAAAACCATCGCCATTACAGACAGCATAACTGAATACTGCGTCATTAAGGCCTGTAACTGAGAAGTTTTTTAACGGAGTATGACTGTCACTGACCAATGTATAAAGAACAATTTTATCACCGGTCTCTGCTGAATTTATCGTTAAATTAACTGTTGTTGTGGAATTTTGCCAACCGGTATACGTGTGATTGAGTGATGCCAATTCTGCGGTGGTAAAGGAAGTGCCCAAATCAAGGTTCATGGTAGCGAGAGCACTTGTGTTAGTCCAAGAATCATTTGTTTTATTATCTCCAAATATTCTTCCACCAGGAATAGTGTAAGAAATTAAATCTCCATTACTAAGAGTGAAAGATTCAGTGTACTTATCACCTTTTGCTGAGGCTAAGTGCCATAACAAAGTATCTGTCGTGCTGTCGGACGTTGGTAATGTCGTGGTTTGGTTAATTCCTGCAACTGTTACGACCGTGGCAGCTTGGACAATCCCAGTCAACGCCATCAGCGCAATGATTGTTTTCTTCATATTTGTAAGATTTCGATGTTAAGATATTAGGCCGTAAGAACGGGGATGCTCATTTCCATGCGCGACGGAATGATGAGAGGCCTGTTCCAAAGCTACTGCCTTAACTCTACAAAATTCGGGGCGTGGTTGCAAGCTGAAAAATGGAGTAAAGGCATCTTTTTCAAGCTTTCTGAAACTTTCGGGAAGTTTGGGGCTTCTTTAAATTCAAAATCCAACATCAAAAAATTCAAAATCACTTAAGCCGTCTGCTATATTGACTCAGCACCATGTAATTGATATTGAACGTGTATCTGTGTAGCGGTGTCATGCTCTGTATGCGCACTGTGTGGAAAAATCTTTTGAATAAATTGGCCTCCTTGGGCCGTTATTTGTGGAATTATACCGGCACATTAGCCGTTTTATCGTTGATGCTGGGAGTGTTGGGTATGGGGCTCTACCATGTGTACGTTAAAGATGTGGGCGAATCATACCGCCGCGTACGGCAAGCCGGTTACTACTCCGGCGTGTATAATCCTGCCGGCCCTGAGCCGCCGCGGGGAATAGGCCGATTAGCGGCCCCCGGCGGAGATTCCTGCATTCATATTGAGTATACCGATTCCGGAAAAACCACGCGCATGGTGTGTATCGGTGCAGATGGCAAGGTGCGGTTATTGCCGGGTAGCAAAGTTGCTGAGCAATGCATTGATTATGATGAGCAGGGGCGTATGGTGGCAAAACGCAATCTCGATGCTCAGGGGCACCCGGCTGCAGATGCTCATGGAGTGGCTACGCGAGAGTTTGAATACGATGCCGAGGGGCGTTTCTCGGGCGTGGTAGCCAAAGATTCCGGCGGTAAAAAAGTGGTGCCGCGTATGCCGGGTTATGCCGAGAAAGTGATTGAGTATGATGCCGCGGACCGGCCCGTTGAGATTCGTTATTTGGATGGCAACGGTAAGTCCATTTGCAATGCGGCAGGTGAAAGCTCGGTGACGTATCAATATGACGATACGAACCATACGACAACGCGCACCAATTATGAAAACGGGACTCTGCGGGATAACGCCGAAGGAATTGCCGTAGAGCATACCCAAACCACGGCTAACGGGCTCGTGCAGCACCGCCGGTGGCAGAATGCTCAAGGGCAGGCGGTTGAGAAAAACACCGCAAGCTCGGTGCTGGAGGAGCTTTCTCCCTCTGCCCGTACAAAACGTGTGTTGTTGTGTGGTGATGACGGTGTGCAGATGCACCGTACCCGCGCCTGCTCAGAGCATTTGCTGCGAACCGATGCTTCCGGTCGCCCCGAGTGGGAGTGTTTCAACGGGGCAGATGGCCACCCGTGTATCAACCCGGCCCTGGGGTATGCCGAACACGTGTGGGAGTATGATGCTGCCGGCAACTTGGTACGAGAATTTTTCTGGGATGCCTCGGGTATGCCCGCCCCCTGTTACGAGAAGCGCTACAGCGGGCAGGGCCCCCTGCGCCATGTGATTTCGTTGCATCGGGATGGCTCAACCGAGCTGAAATGCTGTGATTGATTTCCGCTGGCCGGGCGGAATCGGAATTTGACATATTTTGCATCTATGCTATAATGACGGGACAGATATGTTCGGTTCATTAAAAAAGTTTTTTGATCGCAAAGCTGTCACCACCGGCGGTGAGGACGCCGGGCGCAGCGCACAACAACAAATGCTGTTGCTGGCGTGTTGTGGTGTGGTTGCGCTGTGTGCGTTGGTGTACAGTGTGCCCGATGAGACAAAATTGAGCATATACCGCATGTGCTGGGTTATTCTCAGCTCTGTTTCTCTTTGTGTATTTTATCTTTTCGGTCGCAGAAACACCTCGTTGAGCTTCCGGCCTACGTTGTTGTGTGTGCTGTCTATCGTGATGCAGATGTTTGTGACACATCTGATTATCACCTATTGGATAGGGCATTTCCCGAAGATGCGAGAGGAGGTCTTGCTGGTGTTGCCGTACATGTTGGCTCCGGCAGTAACCGCGGTGCTTATCAATCGTTCGGTAGGCGTGTTTGTGGCTCTTTGTTGCACCATGTACGGGGCGGTTCTGTTCCCCGTGAATTTTTCGTTGGCATTTGTGGCAGACTATATTGCCATCAGCCTGTTAACGGGAGTGTTGGCTGCCGGTATATGCGGGCACCTGCAAAAACGCCAGCAGCTGTTGTATGCCGGTTTTAAATTGGGTGCTGTTGTGTTTGTAAGTGCCTTAATATTGTTGGGCTTGCATTCGGATGTGCTGCATTCCGGCATGTTTGAGAACGGCGACTCTCTCAAATTATTACTGGCGTTGTTGATTACCGTGGGTGCCAATTTCCTGCTCGGTGTCATTATTAATGGTGTTATGCCCATGTTGGAGTCTGTATTCCGTATCTCTACCCACATTACATGGCTTGAGTGGGCAGATATGAATCACCCGTTGCTCAAAAAACTGCAAATGACCGCCCCGGGTACGTTCCATCATTGTTTGTGTGTACAGCGCTTGGCAGAGAGCGCGGCAGAGGCCGTTGGGGCAGATGTAACCCGTGCCGGTGTTTGTGGCTTGTATCACGATATCGGTAAGCTGAATAATCCCCAGTATTTCTCTGAGAATATTGCAGACCAAAGCATGTCTCCCCACGGTGAGCTGACCCCGGAGGGCAGTGCGCGCATCATTACAGGGCACGTTGCCGCCGGTGTGGAGCTTGCTAAAGAACACCGCCTGAATCCCAAAATCATAGATGCTATCCGTGAGCACCACGGCGTGACTACGGCTTACTTCTTCCTGCGTAAAGCTCAAGATACGTACGAGGCTGCGCGAGCCCGTTTTGAAGAGGGCTTGGCAGATACTTGCCCCGATGAGGTAGATAAGTCAATCTTCACCTATGAGGGGCCCATCCCCCAGAGCCGTGAGAGCGGTATTGTGAGTATGGCAGATGCCGTAGAGAGTGCCACACGCTCCTTACAACACCCCACCGAGGCCGATATCCGCAACATGATTGACGGTATTTTCAAGGGGCGTATTTTGGATGGACACTTGCAGGATTGCGGCTTAACCTTGGGAGATATAGCCAAAATGAAGGAGTCTTTCTTCCAGACGCTTCGCACCATGAATCATAACCGCATTGCATACCCCAAGCCTCGCGAAGCCGATGCCGCAGAACGCCTCGCTGAAAAGCGCCAGGCTGAGGCCGATGCCACAGAAAAGAAGACGGCATGAAACAACATTTGCGCAGTATTTGCATGGTACTGGCTTTCTTGGTAGGTGGCCTGCTGCATGCAGAGCTGGCTCCGCTGGCTGCGTTTTTGCCCGTAGGTATTACCCTGATGCTGTGCATTACCTTCATCGGGCTGGATACCACGCAACTCAAGCCCACGTGGATGCACTTGGTGCTGCTGCTGGTATTGCAGATTATGGGCTTGGCTTTTTGGTATATAGCCTTGCTGGCAGGGTACCCGGTGTTGGCTGAGTCTCTGTATTACTGTGCCGCAGCTCCCGTGGCGTCTGCCGCACCCGTCATTGTGAATCTGCTGCGTGGCAATACGGCCTTCATCACTACGGCCATGGTGCTCAGTCAGGCCATGTTCGGTATCATGACTCCGCTGATTCTGCCTTTCGTGGTAGATGCCCCGGGCTTGGGCTATGTTGATTTTCTGTTGCTGGTGTTGTATCAGCTCATGCTGGCGCTGGGCGCACCCGCCCTTATATCTTTCTTGCTGCGCGTGTGTTATCCCCCGTGTAAGCTGTGGGCCCCCAAGTTGCGTGACTACTCGCTGGCAATATGGATTGTCAACCTCACTATCGTATCAGCCGCCGGTACACACCGTTTGTTGCAAATGGACTATGGATTTACCGATATTTGGCCCATTGCCTTGGGCGCAATGTCCATTTGTGCGTTGGGATTCATAGGCGGTTATTGGTTGGGGTATCCGTGCCTCAAGCGCGAGTGCTCTCAAGCGCTGGGTCAAAAAAACACGATTCTTACCCTTTACATTGCCGGGCAACCTTATGCCACACCCTTGGCGTATATCGGCCCGGCATTTTACGTGTTTTTCCACAATATTGCCAATGCCATTCAGCTTTCTCTTGCCATGCGAGAGCAAAAAAAGTCGGGCATTGACAAATAAATCTGCTTCAACTATAATTGGCTCGTTATGAATGCTGCTGAAAAAGCCCTTTCCACCTTCCGTGAGCCTCCTTACATGTACAACTGTGCTCAAACCATTTGCGCCGCATTCGGGCGCGAGGATTTGCTGGAGCCTATGAAAGCGTGCGGTGGCGGTAAAGCGCCTGAGGGGACATGCGGTGCCCTTTATGCCGCTATGACCTTGGCCGGTGATAAAGCTCTTGAGCTGATGGAGGCTTTCCGCTCTATCCATGGTGCCTGCTCATGCCGAGAGCTCAAGGGTGGTACTCCTCGTGTTGCTTGCCAAGATTGCGTGAAAACCGCGGCCAATTTGCTGGAGCAAGCCGGGGTATAAAGTGCAGATAATGTTTTAATTAAAAAGCCCTCCCCATGTTGTTCGGGAGGGCTTTTCATTTTTTATATCCTGAAACGGTGGTAGCCGTTTACTTGCGCATTCGGTACGTGTAGTCCGGCATGCTTTCCGCCATTTGTATGATAGACTCATCATTCACGATGCGGCGGGCGGCGGGCAAATCTTGACTGTGGTTCAGGGTGAAGGTGAGCCAGCTGTCATTCTTTTCCGCATCCCTCATAATCTTATGCGCTGCGTTCAAGAGGTCTTTAGCCAGTCTTGAAGAGGGCGCTTGGCGGTAAACCATTTCTGCAAAGGCAAGATGCTCCTCGGTCCTGAATCTGCCGTACCCGAAATCTTGTGCCTCAAACTTCCAGTGCGGGTTGGCATGCATATATTGCATGTTGAGGGTGGCGGCTAACCGTGAGGGCGAGATGATGCCCCCGGCAATAACCAGCAGCAGCATGATGCCCAAACATACCTTGGCGCAGCGCCAAAAACGCCCTTGGGTTGCAATGTAGAATACCAGAATAATCAACCCCACCAGCCCCAGCAGCAAGAACTCGCCGGCCAAAATGCGGCGGAAAGTGAAACCGTAGTCGCAGATTTGGTAGAACAAACGCAGGTATACACTGGCTGCCAGCAAAAAGGTTTGAATCACCAAAAGGTAGGCTGCGCCCTTAGCGGCAAGGGATTGGCGGGCAATTCCCGTGCTGCGGAACAATACAATCAGCACCAAGGCTGCCAATATGGCTGCCCATATAATGGAGTCCGCTCCCTCATGCAGGTATTGCGTTTGAGAGATGCCCTCCGGTATATTTTTGAACCACAGATATGCAATATCGGTAGAGGTGGCTACCAAAAATGCCAAGTTGATACCAATCAGTGAGAAAAGCGGTAGCTGTGGCAGCAAGGTTGTGCCCGTGGGTACTTTGGGCTGCACAGGTGCCAAGGCCGGGGTATACGGGCGGCGGCGTGCATAGAGCCCGAATACCATAATACCGACAAACCAATGCAGCAAATGCCACATGAAATCCCAATTGATGTTCAGGTAAACCAGCAGCTCGTTCCATTTCGTAACAATCCACTGCCATATTTGCTCCACCACAGGGTTGCCCGAGGCAAAGATGCTGAGGAACGCAATGAACAGAGCCGCCCCCACCAGCAGGGAAATCACCGTGGGCATGATGTGCTTGAAAAATGCCTTGCCGTGGGATTGTTGCTTGGGGCGGCGTGCCGTCCAATACCCCCACCAGCTGCGGTAACTCACATTGGTAGACACCGGTTCTCCCTTGTCGGAGGGTATGGAAATCATGAAACAGGGAATCGCAATCCCCAAAAGATAGTTGAGCATATTGCCACTTACATACAAAGCGGCGCCGTTGACACAGGCTAACCCTATCAAAAAGAAAATCTCACCTTTGCTTAAGTCTTTGCGCAGCATCAGCATGCCCAGCACAAGCAAAATACCGGCAATGCCGGCTCCCAGGCCTAACCCGCCGGTTCTTACCCAGTACAAATCGGCCATGGCTGCGGCCAGTATCAATACAATGTAGGGTATGGCTCCTTTTCGCCACCATCTCGGGTCTTCAATACTCTTCGGCAGTACGGTGGTCGGTGCTGCTTTGATTGCCGGGCGCACGGGGGCCTCACCGGATAGTGCCGAGGGGATAGGCGGCAGCTTGGGTGCTGCCGGTGTTTCTTGTGTTTGCGGGCAGGCAGGGGCCGCTGTATGGGGAGATTCAGTGTTCATGTGCTGATAGTTAGATAGCTGTTAACATCAATCCGTTCAAAAATATTACAATAATGTTCGGTTCGCAGCATCTGCTGCCATAAGCCCCGCGCCGATGAGCCCGGCATCTGCCCCGAACCTCGCCGCATGTATCTGCAAGGCGTTATAATGAACGGGGAAGAGCTGCGCTTTCAAACTCTCTTGCAACGGGGAGAATAACAAATCACCGGCTTTGGCAACACCCCCGCCTATAATGATGGCCTCGGGCACCAGCGCATACATCAGGTTCATAATGAGGATGGAAAGCTTATCTGCAAAATCGCGGTATAGCTGCTTGGCTATGGCATCGCCGGCGCGGGCGGCTTGCTCCAGCAGGTGCGGGGCGCATTCTTCTGCGGTTTTGTTGATGCCGGCATTGGCGTAGGCTTGCACGGCATCTGCCGCAAACTCATTGTTACCCAAATATTCTTCAATGGCACCGCGGTTGCCGAACGGGCCTATACGCCCATTGAAAGCAATGCTGGTTTGCCCCAGTTCCGCGCAAGAAACCGTACGGCCTCGCAGTAAGCGGTTGTGAATCACGATGCCGCCACCCAATCCGGTGCCCAAGGTAAGGCATACCAAGTTCTCCAGCCCGCGGCCTGCCCCCAGCTTCCATTCGGCATAGGCCATACAGTTGGCATCATTATCCAGCACAACAGGCAATCCCAGTTCTTGAGAGATAACCTCTCTCACGGGGACTTCATGGTCCCACACGGGTACATTGGTGAGCTGGTAGAGCACACCTCGGTAAAAATCTACCCAGCCCGGCATGCCCAAACCCACCGCTGCTGCGTGGGGGTGCTCACGCAGCAGCTCTTTCATGGTTAGGCACATAGCTGCCATGATTTCCTCCGGGCTGTTATAAGATGCCGTGGGCAGGGGCCGAGCCTTCTTCAGTATGCGGTCTCCCTGTGTTACTGCTATCTTAATACTTGTGCCGCCAAAATCAACGGCTAATGTTTCGGGAAGCGGTGTCATGGCCTACTGTGGGATGGGTGTTAATAACCGCGGTGGAACACGGGCTTGCCGGTGTTAATTTGTGTACCGGCGGGCTGTTTGCTGAGGTCAAAGGGAATACGCCAGCGGAAACGGGAGCCCTCATAGGTTTGTATCAAAACATCTAAGGCTAATTCACCGTTATCCCTGTTTCTCAGGTTGCCCAACTCATTAAGCGGAATCATGACCCCGGCCACGCGCTTACCCTCCTGATTGGTACCCATGTTGCAGGTGAATGCCACGGCCTCGTAGTCTTGGTTCACGGCATACGGCGGTTCTTGAACATAGGCGTTGATGCAGGCTACCTCTGCTGAAACCTCCATATACAGCTCAAGCATGTCTCCCTTGCGCTCAAACGTCGTTTGGTATACGGTGGGGTCTTTCTCCATGGTGTAGAACGCATGCGGTGTACCCGCAGATACGAAAATCTCCGTGTTGGAGAGCAGGGCGCACGAGGCCTTGGTCAGGTACGTGGGGGACATACCGAATGTGTAGTTACCTGCACCCATCAGCGCCGTACCCATGGCCTTGTTGAGGCTGATGGTGCCGTTGTTATGCGGCAGGTTCATGCCGTGCCCCAGCTCGTGCGCAAAACCGCCGTACCACTTTGTCAGCAGCTTGCCCTCGCGGGTCTTTTTCCCCAGATGCTTGATGTCAAAATCCGTGTAATCAAGGGCAAAACAATAGCGCCCGAGCCCGTAGAACGGTACGCCGCCCGGGTTTTTGTCACTATAGCCGTCATCCTGCCAAGTGGGCATAATGACGAAGGTGTGAGAGCTCATCTTTTTGCCGGGATGGGCTTTGAACCATTCTTCTACCTCATGAATACATGCCCCGTGGCCGGTGCCGTATGCGTAGCTTTTGTGGGCATTTTTGCCCTTAATGTAATAAATATCCACATTGCCGTTCTCGGTACGTGCCAGCCCGAAAGAGCGCTTGCCGTAACCGTTGCGCTCCATTTCTTTACCGTAATATTGCTGCAAATACAACAACAGCTCACTCAGGCGGCGGTCAGATTCCGGGGTGGGCTGCATGTCGTTACCGGTAAAATAGATAACATTGAGATTGTGTGCATTTTTCTCCAGCTCTATGCTATTAGCCAATAACTCTTTAGCGCAGGGTTGAAAATGCTCGGGGGCTGCTCCGGTAGCTGTCAGTGCAACAGCGGCGGAGCACATCATGGTAATCAGTGTGCTGTTTGCCATACGCGCACCATTCTGCCAGATTAACTTATTTTGTCAATCATAAAAGCCGCGCCCTCTGCCCTGTTAACCTT
>JAFYUT010000007.1 GCA_017549485.1 Akkermansia sp. | reverse complement strand
GCCAAGGGCACCTCACGCTTCAGCTCCACGTCATCGCAAGAGGGAGCCCCCTGCAACGGCATCATCTCTCGCCACCAGTTCATGACGGTTTCGGACTTAGAGAAGAAGCGGTGACCACCAATATCGATGCGGTTGCCATTGTATTCCAATGTACGAGAGATACCGCCGAGCTGTTCCTCTCGCTCAAACACAGTAACCTCTACACCGCCTTTACGAGCAAGCTCATACGCAGCCGTCAGGCCAGCAGGCCCGCCACCGATAATTAAAACCTTTTTCATACTTCCGTGCACTCGTTATGGAAAAATCTATATCTTACACCATTGTAGCGATTTTACCCGTATAGTCAAGAAAAATGCAGTTGAGAGAGGATTCCCGGGCACCTTTCTGATAAAGCCTATCAGTTAGCTCCCGCGCCGGGCTCGAGCAAATAGGGCTTAAGTTTTTGCCACACCTGCGTGGGCAAAACATCACCATCTGCGTTCAAAATAGATTTAGGAATATCCGCTCGGTCAAAATCACACTCACCGGTTTTCGGATGATAACGCATGAGACTATCGGTAACAGGTTCATCCTCCCACTCATTCTCCAGCATATAATGAGAGCCATCCGGTGCCAGTATAAACAAACGTACGGAGCGGCAGCCATCTCCGCCAATCATCAGATAGGCCACTTCTCCCTCAGCAGTTTGCTCCGTCCAATAATGCCCGGATTTGACTCTATCCACAAATTGTTCCGTATATTCTTCATAAAACGCACCATTCGGCAAGGCAGAAACCGTTGCTATAAAAGATTCACGAACATCATCCCTGGGATGCACACAAGCGGTTACACAGCCCGCAAGCAGCCCCACGGCTACAACAACAAGTATTTTGGCATGGAAGTTCATTTAAGTAAATGCATTGCTTGTGAATTGCCCGTCTGCCCCCGCCTTAATAATAAGGTGGAGCAGTGCGTGTATCATAACACTTGGATATTTATTGTCAAGCTTTTGTTATGCAGAGATAACGCCCGCGTTTGATACGACACGGCGGAAGAAATCATCCAGCGGCGAGGTATCAGGCTCAGGTTCATTGGGCATGGAGGCAAGCATATTATCCAGCGCTGCAAGTTCACGGGCAATGAAAGCATCGGCAGCCGGATGAGAAGGGCCGATAGCTTTTTCGGACGAATTATTACGCAGCACGAGCAACTCATCTGTAACGCTTTGCATATCATCCGGCAAAAGATGCCGCAAGTCAGCAAATGGTACAGGTGCGGCTTTACGCTCCTGCATAGCCCACCGTGCAGCCAGCAAGGGGCGCAGTGCGTAGAAATACTGTTTATAGGGAACAGCATCTCGCATGAGATAACGGTGAATGGTGCCTGCTGCCATGCCCAGATAACGAGAAGCCAGCATAAGAGGGCGCAGAACTTTGCTGAGCACATTACGAAACTCCTCATGCCACGGGCCGGTACGATACACTATGGGAGAATCCACCCATTCATACACAGTCAAGTTTGATTTGAGCGCGAGCCCCAAGGATTTGCGTAACTCCCACCCATTGATATCAAATACTTCATTGAGTTCCCACTCTACCGTATCGCGAGGAAGTCTCACGGCAAGATAACGCTCGCGCGGGTAATAATAAATGCAGCGGACGTCGTAATCACTATCGGCAGAGGCATACCCCCATGCACGGCTGCCGGACTCCACAGCCAACAACAGTTGGCAGCCTCTCTGCTGCTGCAAATCATCCAGTTTCTGCTGTATTTGTTCTTGTATCGTATCATTCATCATGTAGTTTAATGCGTAGTTGTGCTAAGTCCTCCCATATACCGTCAATCTGAGGGATTTCGGGGAGATCAGATTGCTCGAAAAGCGGCTTGAGCTCAGCCATTTCCGCCTGAACCATTTGCATGAGTTCTGTCAGGGGTATACACCCGGCACGCACTTCACGCAAGAAAGCATTATCTGCCGTACGGCGTACATGTATCACGCCCTCTGTAGCAATTTCTCGTGCGGTGTGCAGCAGTCGGAATACATGTCCCATGTGCTTAGTATCATAGCAGCCTTGCTTATCTTCCAATGCCGCATCAGTAACCAGGCGGGCGGGATTACGCTTCTGCGCCCATTCACGGTACTGAGCACAACGCCTATTCTGCTGACTATATGCAGAGGCTCGAAACAGCATAACCCCCAGCAGCTGAGCATCGGCCGCCACATTGGGGGTAGCAATGGCCGTTGCATCCCGACCGAAGATTCCATATCGGGACGCTTGCCTGTACAATGCATACAGATTCTCATCATCTGCAAGTTTCTGCGCCACAACATCGCAAAGGCCTAGGCCCTGCGACTGCAACCATTGAAGAAGCGGCACAAGCTTCCCCTCCTGTACCACGAAGGCATAATCCAGCATCTCGGCAGGTGCAGGCGGCGCTTCTGTAGCCTTGGCATGTGTTGCCGCAATACGCTTCAGCTGGCGCTGTGCATTCGCCATATATGTGTAATAGCAACGGCGGGACAGGAAGTTATAACGCCCCATAAAATCCCGGAACCACGGCGCACAAAACAATTCCTGCTCTCTCCCCATGCAGGCTAAGAGTTCCAAAGCACCGGAGTTATTCAATTCCAGTTCTCGGCAGAAGGCCCCCAGCTCGGTATATTGCCGGTCATGCTTCTCATCTTGCACTAGCGTGGGAGCCTGCCCCGTCAGAATCATAGGCAGAGGCGCCAGAAACACACCCTTAAAGTCATCGTCACTCGCAGGGGTGTCCAGACCATAGGCCTTACTGCCGGCAATGCAGTCCAGGCAGATAAAAGGTTTTATATTATTGATATCAAGCTGCATAATGTTTTTTTACTGGGGCATGCAGTCCCCCCTCATGGAGGAGGTTTTGCTTGAGTTCCGGAATCTTAATTTCGCCAAAGAGGATGGCACAGGCACGCGGAACGACAGCGAGAGCAAGGATATTCTCGGCACAGCTCACACCTCCCCCCATCGAAAAGCTCGGGGTGGTGGTGGTGAGTCTAACGGAGAAAATGCTCCTCATCGTTGTCTATCGCGTTTGTATATAATAATACTTCCCGGCACACAATCTGCAACAAAAAAAATGACAAAAAAGCAATTCTCTGATAAATTGTTACGCACAGCGCGCCTGTGATGGCGCGTTTACTGCCTTTTTGTTACCGATGCGCAATAAACAGGGGCTGACTCTGCGTAGTGCTATCGATTCACATTTTAAATAAGATGTAGCACATGGAGAGCACGACCATTGATGCACCCAGAAATAGTAAGCAGAGGGCAGCACGCTCCAAGTCTTTCTTTCTCGCCCTCGGATACAGTAGACAGAAACAGAGAATGGCTTTTAACAGTGCATGTTTATCGGCTTCAAAATCACCGCAGAGGGAGAAATCCCCGCCTGCACAGTTAAGCCTTGCACCCCGAATTTCCACCGTTGCATTCGGGAGAAAATCTGTACCCAACTGCCGGAAAAAGGCCAATTCTATTGTTGCGCCATCCGGCAATTGAAGAACAGGGAGTGACCATTTGAAGCGTATTGTGGCCAATTCTCGTCCTCCGGCATCGGTGAAACGCAGATGACGATAGAGCATTCCAACCATTCGGCATTGCACCAGCAAGGCTTCCGATGCGTCATACAGGTCAAAACGAGGGAGGTGAGCAAACGCTCTGCATTTCATAAAGACGCAGGTGGAACCATCTGCCGGCGTCAATTTATCTCGGCAATCCTGTTCAAACATCATCAGTGGTCAAGTGGGGGTAGGAATTCTATTTTTTCGGCGGTAGAGTGCGTTCGATAATGCCTATGAGTTCCCGGCGCAGCTCCGGAGTCGGCAAAGCGTAGAGGCTACGCTGATGGCTTATACCCGTGACGGCCGGAGTTGTAATAAGCTCTGCCCGCAAAGACAAAATCACGCCTTCTCCGAAATCCAGATGCAGAAAAAACAGGCAACGGCTATGGCGCATCGACACTCTGACAGGTAAGAAATCCTGATTAACCTGAAGCTGACTGATGATGTATCGCAGACGCGGCAAATCATCCGCTTTTACTGCATAGAGATGGTTATCGTGGCCGGGGCCATATATCTCAACCCCGGCTTGCAAGGCATCCATGCGTTCCTTACATTTTGCAAGATTTTCTTGAGCTTTCACTATATGCTTGCTCCGCACCTCCTCATGAGTGGGCTTTCCCCGGCCTTGCTGAGTTGCAGATTGTTGAGGTGCAGCAATACAACAGCCCAAACAGCCAACCGCCGCAAGGCACAGGGCTGTGGTGGCTAGGATTCTGGGGACGAGGGGCATGGTCGGTTTCATTCTAATTAAGTTTATTCTCAAGTTTTCCCTCAAAAGCGTTCTTTATGGCAACAAACGGCAAAGCTACAACAATACCGGCAGCTTCAGCAGCGGTCATTGTTATAGAGGCTGTTAAATCTATAACTCCAAGAGGAACTGCAACCACTTGCTTCCAGAGAGCGGGCTGCTCCGTCGCTACAGTGAGAGGCATCCCCTCCACGGCACAGGTCACTTCAGCATAAGGCCTATCAAAGCAATTGTTCGGAGGATACCACTCGTATTCCTCCGTTTCCATTCGTGTGGCTGCAGCCATATTAAACCGCCCTTCCGGAATCAGCACAAGAGACTTCGTTGAGTCCGAGGGCATATACAGATACCGTTGAGCAGTATCCATCTGCACCTCGAAACGCTCTGTGTTATCCTGTACGCACCATGGTCTGCCGTCTCCTCGGCGATAAATGCTTTTGCCTTTATCTACGGCATAAGCCAAGGTGATGGGGTAATAATCATTCCACTGATATCTGTACTTAACAGAGGGCCGAGAGGTGATACTAACAACCACCTGCTTGTCTTGGTGTAACACCGCCTCTGCCGTATGCAGAGAGGGCCAGCACCAGCTGCACGAACTCAGCACCACCGCCGCAAGGCAAAGTGCTGTGGTGGCAAGGATTCTGTGAAATGTGGGTGGCATGGTTATAAGTGGTTAAAACCAAAAAGGCAAAAATACGTTAGGCTTAATCAATATTCTGAACAGCAAGGTGACAATGGAGAAAACTAAGATAAATACACTACACCATTTGCTGCCGGCTTTGATAAACAGGCAACTTGAGGAAACAAGAATGCTGACAAAGGGTGCAACAAAAGGAAACGCCAACAACAGAAGCCCCAAAGTCGGATACGAGTCGCTGTAGTTCGCAGGAGCAAGAATATCCGGAATGGAGATTAGGCTGCACAGCACACCCCTATACGCGCACCATGCTACCCATAGCACGAGAAAAGCAGTGTTAAATCTGTTGATGAACAAAGTCATTCTAGCTCCTTACACTTATGTTAACACATCTCACCGGAGAATCCGCAACAAAAAATTGCAGAAAGTGCAGATTTTCTAATAAATAGACGCTCGCGGCGGGCATTTTGTTGCGAGTTTCCTGCGTTTTTGTTGCGAGTGGCGCAAAAAACGGGCTGCAAGGGAGAATCCTAGTCTTGCTGGTGGTATTTTGTGCGTTCTTTCCAGCTTCTCAATTCTTCACCTTGCCGCTGAGCACCGGGACGGGATTTGATTTTATCCACCAAAGCATTCACCTTGGCAGAAAGTTGGGGAATACTCACAGTATAGAGGTAAAAGTCCAGTTGCTTAGCTTCACCATTAGCCGGATATATTATGAACGTAGGTTGGTCTGATGCAGGAAGTAAATCCAAATACGGAGTGTCTGGGTGAATCAGTGCTTCTAGTTTAGCCAACTCTCGACTTTCTGCTTCATTCAGGCGATATACAGCAGGCGGCTCGGTGGCGAGCGGGAATAAATGAGTGTAGGTTAAAAAACTTCCCGTTATATCAGGAGCAACTTTCTTCGTCTGTTGGCAGCTATTCACGCCTACCGCCGCAAGGCACAGGGCTGTGGTGGCAAGGATTTTTCGTAATTTGGGGCATGGTTATTGTTGTTTTTCTTTCTTAAAGAACCATAAAACTGCCAGAAACAATAAAATGTTAACAGTACAGTATAAGCTTCCCATTTCTCCGGTATGCAGCCAAGAGATGTTGGCATACAGGTCAAAGCACCCTGTGAGCAAAAGAACCCAATACTTAATCCGCTCCTTATTACCAATCGTCTGATTCGCTGTTTTAATCTGTTTGTACAAAGCCCAGATGATAAACAAAACGGCCGTGACGATGGATGATAAACACCAAAAAAGATGCCGTATCGTATCAATCTTCATTCTCTATCTCCTTTACTACTAATAATACTTCCCGGGACCGAATCCGCAACAAAAAATTGCAGGAAGTACAGATTTTCTAATAAATAGACGCTTGCCTCGGGATTATCTGCGTTTACCGGTCTGATTTATCCTTTGAATCACCCACTCATGTTTGGCGAGTTTAGCCAAGCGTTCGGCATCGGCATCAGGCAAAGCCATGCTGCACATGAAAGCGTAGCCGTCTGAACTGACACGGCTTAGCGAGGTAACATGAGGGAAAGGCGTTGTTTTAATGCTGCCATCAGCCATAGTAAATTGTAACTCCAGCGTGTATGCCGGGTCAAGGTCAGCACACACATCCGGCTTTACGGGCCGGATTCTGCCGATTAGGCTCAGCAATTCGGCTTTTTCTGATTCGGTCAAAGGCACTTCTGTTCCTTGCAAGATAAGGCCGGTGCTCCAAGTCCATTGAATAACCACACGAACGCTTTTACACGAGCTCGCAAGCGATTGCAATTCGGTCAGATGCTCCCTACTGCTTTTTTCCAACTCTGCCTCTCGCTCAGAAGAATACGGCATTTGCCAGACATACCGTTCCGTCGGTATTTCAGCAGAAGAGCTTTGGCAAGATTGGTTCACCCCCGACACAAGGCTTAAAGCTGCAGTAATCAGGATTTTTTGGGAAATTTTCTTCATCATTATCTATCTCTTTACCTATGTTAACACGCCGTTCCTGTAAATCCGCAAGATTTTTTCATAAACACGGCAATTAATCAGCAGCATCCATGCAGAGAATGGCCCGCACATGCGCGGGAAGCGCATCACCTTGCGACCGGATGTGATATGTTTCCGAAGATTCTGCACGGTACAAAGCCACGGTAATTTTATCCGGATAGGCAGTGATAGAGAATTGCCCCGCAGGTACTCTATAATACAAGCGCAAGCTGCCGGTTCTTTGTTCTGAGGGGAGAATGCCGTGGATTTCACGCACGGCCGCGCGGATGGACACAAAGTTGGGCACCTTGGCGCTCAGCAAAACGGCAAGTTCTCTCTGTTTCTGTTGCAATGCATCGCCCCTGCGTTGTTCTACTTGGCTGAGAGAGATATACCCCAGGACTCTTGGCTGTGGCAATGCCCCAACAAGCACGGTCAGCGGCATTCGCGCCCCCGCTCGCCGAATATCGAAGTGCCCGTATTCCCCCGGCTTGGTGTTTCTCATCGCCAACAATAAATCCGACGGGCTTTTAATGGATGCGCCGTTATACTTGAGGATGTAATCGCCCACTTGCATTCCCGCACGCTCTGCCGGGCTTCCCGCCGCAATGCCTACCACTTTCAGACCTTGTCGGCTTGGTACACCGCTACGCAGCAAAGCTTGCCGCTCCTCAGCGGAGAGCTCGTGAGTCTGCACGCCCAGATAGATATCCGACACTATCTCCCAGCGGCATAATTCCGGCTCTGCCTGAGCCATGGCGGCGGGGCTCAGCCCGCACACCAAGACGCAAAGCAAGCAGATGATGGAAAATAATGGATTCATGGTGAAAAGCTCATAACGTATCAACACATACAGTAATCCGAAATTGCTCGGCAAACACAGAGGAGACATCATCCGCAGCTTGGGGGGAATCCGGAGTCACCTGCATGCCATTTTTCAGAGCATCCAGCTCGTTCAAGTCAATCTGTGGCGGCAAGGTCTGCACCGTTTTTTGTAAATCAGTTGAGTCAGCCAAAGGTGCTTGGGTTGTATTCTCCGTGGGCAGCAGCATCAATAACACACCAACCACGGCTAACACGGCAACACTTGCGGCAACCTGCGCCACGAGTTTGTAGAGTCTGCGCCTCATGCTCCGCGCTACCTCGGCATCTATCAGCCGCAGCATTTTTTCCGTGAACGCATCGCTCATCGCGGCGCGTTTATCTTGCGCAGCAATTTCCCGCAAGATGTTTTCAACGTCTTCTGTGCTGTAATACTTCTTATTCATGCTAAGTCTTTGGAGATATGTTTTCTGAGTTGGTGCAGAGCGGTTTGATAACGAGCTCTCACGGTGGATTCCGGCATACCGAGTTGTCTGCCGATTTCGGCAAAACCGAGCTCTTCCCATATCCGCATACGGACAATGGTTCGATTTAATTGCGGCAAGCACAAGAGCTGATACCGCAGGTGCTCTTGAATGTCTGTATCAGGCCGCACTGCAACGGGGCTATCAAACGCGCCATATGTCTGCTCTGCTTCAAGGCGGCGGGCATTTTTCTTTTTCTGATTAATGGCAGCATTCCTGATAGCCGCATAGGTATAGGGGAGCCATTCTTCCTGCGGCAGCTCCCGTTTGACGATGGCGGCAATCACTTTTCCCATAACCTCAGACAGCAGATGCTCAGCATCTGTCATACTGTCTACCTGTTGCCGGGCAAACGCCAACAGGCGGTGCCGACACGCCAGAAACCACTCCGCGCATTGTTGCCGAAGCTGCCAACCGTGCCTGGTAAAGAGAAACCGCATCTGTAAAAGTTACCTGTCTTCATTATATATAACTGTACAGATGCGGTCAATCCGCCACTTTTTTTCCAAAAAATGACTTTTTTCTCAAAAGCTCACCATTTACTTGCTGACTATACCTTTGATTGAGAGCATAAAAACAGCCGCGGCAGCTGCGTAAGGAAGCCTTGCCATAACAAACCCGTAGCTTACTTACTGCAAGCATTTGGCTAATTTCTCCATTTCCGTGCGTATTTCATCACGCACTCTGCGGTATATATTCAGAGCCTCTTCTTCGGGTAATCCAATGGACAAAGCAGGCGGATCATCAAACGGTAGATGAATGAGTTTGGCCCCCGGGTAAGATGGGCAAGTTGCGGCGGCGTGGTCACATACCGTTACCACCAAATCCCATTGAACACCATTCGGCAGCTCATCAACCGTTTTAGAAAAATGAATACTCATATCCACACCTACCTCATTCATAACGATGAGCATGTGCGGATTCAGCCCATGTTTTTCTATCCCGGCAGAGCACACACTCCACCCATCGGGCAACAAGAGCCGCCCCCACGCCTCTGCCATTTGGCTGCGGCAGGAATTACCCGTGCATAGAAATAAAACATCGCTCATAACAAGCGTCATTATACGGACATTTTGATAACTGTCAATGCGTTCTCACTATATTTCACATTTCGGCCAAGTATCTCTTTCCCCCCCCTCAATCGGCATTTGTAGGGGCCGTTGATTTTTCCTTTCGGACAGCAAACTGAACGACAACTTGATTTTTATCTCATTAACAGGCTCAGACAAGCCCCCTTTTCAATGCCCTTCAAACGCTTCACCCTATACTCTGCACCTATGCTGACTAATTTACATTTTTCTTGCCGTTATCGGCAAGTTATGATATAAATATGCCTACATGAAGTATATTTCAGCAGCAGAGTATGCCGATAAACACGGTATTGCAGAACGCACAGCCCGCCATTATTGCGCACGCGGTAAGATAGACGGCGCTTTCTTGACCGGCAAAACATGGAACATTCCCCATGACGAGCCCTTGCCTATGCGCGCGCGCAAACAAGGCAAAGAAATGCCCCTGCTTACGCACTTGCGCGAACAAATGCAAATGCACATGAAAGGCGGCATCTATCACAAAACTCAAATATCTCTCACCTACAACTCCAATCATATAGAGGGCAGCCGCCTGACGGAAGAACAAACCCGCCACATTTTTGAAACAAAAACCATCATTGCTGACACCGAAGCCGCCCCTATAGATGATATTATTGAAACCAATAACCACTTTCGTTGTGTGGACTACATCATCACACACGCCCTATCCCCCCTCTCTGAATCCCTGATTTGCGAGCTGCACAAAATACTTAAAGACGGCACTACGGATTCTACGCACTCATGGTTTGCTGTGGGTGCCTATAAACAACTGGAAAACGAGGTTGGGGGCATGGATACTACACCTCCTCATCAAGTACACGCAGAAATGAAGAATCTCCTGAGGCGTTACAACGGTATCAAAAAGAAAACATTGGATGATATTCTCTCGTTTCACCACGCTTTCGAGTGCATTCACCCTTTTCAAGACGGTAATGGGCGAGTGGGGCGCCTTATCATGTTCAAAGAGTGCTTGGCCCACCACATCATTCCGTTTATCATTTCAGATTCTCTCAAAGCATTCTACTATCGGGGGCTTGCTAACTGGCCCCATCTCCCGGGATACCTGAGAGACACCTGCCTCACCGCACAAGACACCTACAAACTCTGGCTTGCCAAGTTCCGCATCGATTCATAGACTTTTTCAAGTCTTGGCGTTCCGTTTTCTGTTGCAAAACGTGGGCAATGTGGTAGAATCCTTGTTGCAGGAGGTTTTGAAAAAAAGCCCGCCCCCCTGCTGCAAATCTGAACACATTGTCCTTTTTTATACAGAATATAGACTGAGCTTTTAAACAAAAAATCTTCTTCCCGCCACCATGAACGGAACATTCACCTACTCCAACCCGACAAAGCTGCATTTCGGCCCCAATGCACTGGATAATTTGGCAGCAGAACTGCAGAACTATGGTCCCTCTGTTCTGCTGATTTATGGCAAACAATCCATTAAAAAGAATGGTCTTTACGATAAAATAATCTCCATTCTTCATACCGCCGGTAAAAACATTACGGAAGATCCCGGCGTCATGCCCAATCCCACCGTAGAGAAACTGGCAGAAGGTGTAGCCCGAGCCCGTGCCTGCAAGGCAGATTTCATACTGGCAGTGGGCGGTGGCTCTGTGTGTGACTACGCCAAAGGCGTGGCCGTGGCTACTCACTGCCCGGAAGATGCGTGGGAAAAGTATTATGTGCGTATGGAGCCTCTGAGCAATCCGGTTATCCCTGTAGGATGCGTACTGACCATGGCCGGAACCGGCAGTGAAATGAATGGCGGGTCAGTCATCACCAATCATGCCACCAAGCGCAAAATAGGCCGCGTGTTTGATGACCGCGTGTACCCCCGCTTCTC
>JAFYUT010000057.1 GCA_017549485.1 Akkermansia sp. | reverse complement strand
GGCATTGATACCAAGGCTGATGAATTGTTGATTTGTTTCATCAATATGAAAGAGGACCCGTTGCATCATATTGTGCCCTTGGATGATGCGTTGCAGGCGTGGGCTGCCGCATACCCGCAACAGAGCAAGTTGGCGGAGGCTCTGCGAATTCACTGCTTGCTTTTCGTTCACAATAAGAGTTGGAAGACAAGTCCGGAGAATAACGCTGCTACCCGTGAGGTTCGCAGTCGCTTGCTGAAAATCATCCGCACTGTGCCGGAGGAGGTAATAGATACCCCCACAAAGAAATACCTTCAACAAACATTCGAGACGCAAGATGCCTCTGAGGCTCGCGATTTGCGTCGCTGGTACGCGGCTCGCAATATAACGCCTCCGCAAGATAATTGATAAGGTAGAATGGACACAGTTGATAGGTTCACCGCACCGCCGTAATCAGGCATCATCCGGTAACGTATCAATGAAGACACAACCATTGAACAAGAGCCCAAAGGCTGCTGCTTTCGGGCTCTTGCTGCGTCATTGATTATCTATAAAATCGTGAAGTGTTTTATAATTGTTTTGTGGGGCTGATAATTCTCGTAACATCAATTGATAATATTGTATTTGGTCGTTATCGTCGTATATTTCGCATATTTTCATGACTCCGTAGGTAACAGCTATGGCCGCTACTGCTACCGCACCGCCGGTAACAAGGGTGCCTAATGCCATACCTCCACCACCGCTGGCCACAGTACCTCCTCCCAAGTATGCCAAGGTTGCGTTTTTTGCTGCTGCACCGCCCAGGGATGCTATGGCTGTTCCTGTTCCCGATGTCGCCCCTATGGCTGACGGAAGCGCCATGAGACCGGCATTGACCGCAGCTGCAGCAATGCCTCCTGCCATACTTGCACCTCCTATCTGCGCAGCTTGGGCAGAGTCTATATCTCCCGCGGCGTAGAGTATAGCTGCGTATGCAACACCGCCCATGCCATAGGCTGAGGCTGCGCTGAGTGTAGAGTTTAAGGCTGCGCTTGCTCCCAGTTTTGTCATTAATGTATTGATTGCTATGCTGGAACCGAATGCAGCCGTTGCACTGCCTATGGAGTATGAAACATCTCGCCAGTCGACTTCACCCGTGGTACAAAGGTTAATGAGAAGAGGTATGGCTCCTGCTGCTACAGAGTTCATCCCTAATGCTTTTACTTGGGGCGCAAGGAGTGAACGTTGTTGTATCAACTGTTGAGCCGTGTATTGTTTTTGTAGTTTATTTGCCAGATATTTTAATTGATTTTCGGTCAAGTTTTTGAAGTGAGGTTGCAGGCCTTTTGCCAAAGCATCCCTGATTTCTTTGCCTGTTAACTTGGAGATGAGTCCATTTTTGAGGATGATGGGTTTGTGCATGGGCTTTGCGCCATGCTGCATGTTGTTCCCGTCATAGATATTTAGTACAAGGTCATTACCTTTTGCGGCAATATGAAAAAGACGAGACTTGTACCCAATGAGACCGTCGCCCGCAGCTTTGAAAAATTTGCTATATTCCCCTGCCAACTTTTTGGCTTGCGTTAATTCTGCTTGCGTAGCATTGCTGTACCATGTGCCGGTATTCTTGCTTTGCCAGAAGTGAATGACTTTGTTGTCTCCTGTTACGATACTGAGATGATGGCGGGGATTCAGCGGTAATTTTGTATGGGACTGTATCTTCTCCGCTTGATGCACGGTGGCATATCGGGTAGATAACCCCAGAAATCTGGCTTTTACCCATTTAGGACTCAACTGTTTGCCGGTATTTGTAATCCCGAGCTTGCTGCTGCCATATTTTGATTCGCCTACAAGTACATCGGTAGGTATACCGTTTTTATTAATTTTGAGTACTAAGTGGTCAAAGCCTTGGGGGCCGCTGCGGGGGGTGATGCTGTGCCAATTTCCTTTCGCGAGAAATTCTTGCGTTATTGCTTTTGTTGCGATTTTTTCGCCGATGCTCCCTTTTATGTGCTTAGAGTAGACTTTGGACAGCGCATATTCTGAACCGGCAGGATATAATGCGGCGGCTCCCGCCGCTGTTACCGCGGGAGGGATATAACCGTATTCCGGGGGGGATGTTTTCTTACCCTCTGCCGGACCTGCTTGTATGGTCTGGCTCAGAAGAAAACATAAGAGGAGTAGAAGTTTGTTCATGGTCTCGTATCATCAAAAATCTTCCAACTCTTTTTTGGGATGGAGTGCGTTTCTCAATTGCAATGCGGAAGCTTTATCTGCCGGCAATTCTTTTATGCAGCGGGATAAAACATCTTGATACATCGTGGCAATTTCCGGATTTAACAAAGATGACTTAATTTCACGAATATAAACACACAGCTTCTCTGCATCTGAATCCGTAAAGACTGTTACAGAGTTGCAAAAATTGTAGGCATAATTCAGCTTCTCGATGGCAAATAGTTGGTAACTTTGATAGCGCATTTCTTCATGTCGTTTTTGCATTTCTGCATAGCTGATGATTTTGCTGTGTACCCATTCTGATGGCTGATGAAAATCAGACAACACACTGCTTAAATGGTGCAGCCGGTTCTCATCGGTTTGCGTCGGAAAAAGCGATTCTACCACTTGTGCCAAATCGAGTGTTTGATATCCGGGTTGCGATACCGGGAGGATTCTGCTTAATTCTGTCATTTTAGTAATGCATTCTCGCAGTATCTCGATTTTCAGTGTTAACGGATGCCCCCCGTGGTCAATGATACCTTTTGTTTCTGCTTGTAAACATTCTATTATCAGGATTGTAGGTAAAGAGTCGAGTACGTCTGCTATGTTTTGTTGATTTCTTATTTTCGAGACGTTCTCTTTGAGAAGATTGTTTATATTATCAGGCAATCTGTCTTGAGAGAAAGATGTCAGCTGCAGAAGCGATTGGTGAACTCCTTGTCTGATTTGAGACAGCAGAAGTTGCTGATTCCTCATTTCGGGGGATATTAATGATTGATAACGTGCCACCAATTCATCATATTTCTGTGTATATCGTTTGGTTTTTGTATCAAATCGGGGATTTTGAAGTACCGGTTCGGGCAAAATACCATGCCATGACGGTTCTTTTGCAATAGCCTCACACAGATTTTTCGTTTCCGTTGTGTATAGCGGTATAATGCGTTCCAAGTTAGCATTGTGCTGTTGCATGGTGCGGATAAGTTCCACAGCTAAAAGGAGCTCTGCCGCATTCGCTTTATCTTGTACCGTTGCTTCCATTTCATCGAGAAGATGAATACGAGCGGTTACTAAATCCAACAGTTGAAGAGAATCCGTTGTTTCTTGGATAAGTTTGAAGTTTTCGCTCAGCGCTGTATCGTAATCCTCCGGCGTAGGTTGCGGTGAATTGATGTACCCGGGGTGTATAGAGTCCAACCGTTTTCGTACTTCTTGTTGAAGCTTCAATAAATCCTTCACTCTCGAGGCATCCACGCAACTGAAACCTTGAACAAGTATCAATTCTAATTCTTCTAAGCGCTCACTGCTTTGGTCTTTTCCCTCCATGATAAGCTTGTATATGGCTTCATAGTTATCATAGCTCTCATTATTTTTGTTGATTGCATTGATGAGGTAGATTCTGGCTAATACTTCATCACCCGCTTGCATTGCTTGCTGCGCGAGAGTTACTGCTGAGGTCTCTTGAGTGGATGACGGGGATGAGGTCGTACTATCATCACTGCATGAACTGAGAAGTAAACTGAAAAACATTCCACCGGAAATAAATCTTATTTTGTTTGATATCATATCGGCAATCTGTTGTATGTTAAATGTGTTGTTGCTTTGTAATCTAGTGAAAGTGCTCTGGCTCGGTGTGTATTATACTCTGTAATGCAGTGGTTACAAGGAAAAAATTACGCGCCGATTATAAGCATAATTGGCGCGTAGATTGGTATGGTTGATTGTACGTTTATTACAGCGGCATGACACTGTAGTCGCCTTCCGGTGCCGGAGGAGCGGCGGGAATGACAGGCTGCTTTTCATTCACTTCTATGTGGGTAACGGGACGGAATGGTTCGCTGAGGTTATTAATCTCGCCGTAGTAGTGCTTTTGAGTGAAACGAACCTTATCACCGACTTTGAGATTACCGATGAAACGGTGAATTTCTTCATCATCTTGTCCCGGGGTGGGATTTTTAATGTCAACCATCACGATACTGCCGGGGGTATAGGCCTCATCACCGTATTTTGCGGTGCGTTCGTATTTCATGTTTTTGAGAACGCGGAAGCGAGCTACCTCCGTAGCGTGGTTGCATTTATCCGGGCAATCTGCCGTGAGATGACGGCAGGGGATTTTGACGGTACCCAGGTAGTGTGCCTCTACTGCATTGGTGGCAAGAAGTTCTGCGTTTTCCGGTAGCGGGGATGCCATGAGTGCCGGGGCTACTGCGGACATGAGAAGCAGAATGTTTTTGATGATCTTCATAATAATGTTTGAGTATAGAGGTTTATGTTACCTTACACCTAAGATAATACATGGCATTATCAAAACCACGAAAAAAATGGTAATTTTTTTTCAAAAAAGTGATGCAGACTTCAGTTGACGCAAAAAATAGGCTTGTGCATGTACTTTGTGCGCGACAAAACGACTATCTTCGTGTATAATGCGCGCGCCTTACTAATAAGGGTATAACCGTATTTTTTATCTATCGAAATCATGAAACTGAGAATAGCAGTACAGTCAAAGGGGCGATTGAATGAAGACACCATGGAGTTGCTGGCGGAGGCCGGTATTAAGGTGAGCTCATCCAAGCGTACTTTGTTGGTAGCGGCTCGCAAGTTCCCGATGGAGGTGCTTTACCTGCGTGATGATGATATCCCCGAGACGGTGACAGACGGTGTGGCGGATATCGGTGTGGTGGGGCTTAATGAGTATTTGGAGCGTGAGGGTGATGCTGAAATTGTGAAGAAACTCGGTTTCGGCGGATGCCGTTTGAGCATAGCCATACCCAAGGAGCATGATTATCAGGGGCCGCAGTGGTTAGAGGGACGCAAGATTGCAACGTCCTATCCCGGTATTTTGCGCCGCTGGCTTAAAGAGCAGGGGGTAAAGGCCCATATTCACGTTATTACCGGTTCTGTTGAAATTGCTACGGGGATTGGTTTGGCCGATGCTATTTTTGATATTGTCAGCAGTGGGGCTACCTTGGTGAGCAACAATCTTAAAGAAGTTGAGGTTGTGCTGGAGAGTGAGGCTGTGCTGATTGCCCACAAGGGGCTTTGCGCAGAGAAGCAGGCTTTGCTGGAGCAACTCATCTTCCGTATGGATGCCGTGATGACGGCTGCTGATAAGCGCTATGTGCTGATGAATGCACCCAAGGAATGTGTGGAGCAAATTGTAGCCGTGTTGCCCGGTGTGAAGAGCCCCACCATTATGCCTCTGGCTCAAGAGGGGTGGTGCAGTATACACACCGTGTTGGATGAGCAGTGCTTTTGGGATATCATCGGCAAGCTTAAAGAGGCCGGGGCTCAAGGTATCCTTGTGCTGCCGATTGAAAAGATGATTCTGTAAACCGGTTTAGATAGAACATGAATATTGATTTTGAAAAAAGCGGTGGGCTGGTGCCTGCCATCATACAAGATGCCACCACCGGCAAGGTGCTGATGTTGGGGTACATGAATGCCGAATCTTTTGCCCGTACGCAGGAGACCGGCCGTGTATGCTTCTACAGCCGCAGCCGCAAGTGCCTGTGGACAAAGGGGGAAACAAGCGGTAATTATCTGGAGGTTGTCAGTGTGAAAGTTGATTGCGATGCCGATACTCTGCTTATACAAGCCACCCCCCATGGCCCGGTTTGCCACACCGGAACCGATACTTGCTGGGGTGAGGAGAACAGCGCCGGTACGTTGCACTTCCTTACCGAGCTGCAGGATTTTATCAACAAACGCCATGAGGAAATGCCCGAGGGCTCATACACTACCTCGCTTTTTAAGGATGGTGTGAACCGCATGGCTCAAAAGGTGGGCGAAGAGGCTCTGGAGGCCTGTATTGAGGCTTGCAACGGCACCAATGAACGCTTGCTTTATGAGGCCTCAGATATGCTTTACCACCTCATTGTTCTGCTTACCTCTAAAGGATTGCGCATTGAACAGGTGATTGAGGAGCTTGCCGCCCGCCACAAGCCGGGCTGGAAAAAGCACTGATGCACACGCAGCCCTGTTGATAGGAAAGGCCGCTCCGATTTGCACCGGAGCGGCCTTCTTGTGTGTGCTATGAATAGATATGAGGAGAAAATGATTATTTCTTGGTCTCTTCAGCCACAGGGATCGGCTTGAAGTGCAGGGTAAAGTTCTTCTTGGGATTCTCTACCCATGAGGCGCAGGTCATAATGCCATGCAGATTACCGTTTTTGTCAATGTTGAGCATCAGTCGACCGTCTGCGGCATCGTACACCTCTGCCGTGGGTTCATCGGGGTCATAAGCACCATCATACAAAGTTACATTAACCTTAGAGGTACCTTCTTCTTCACGGTTCAGGCTGCAACGCCCGGACAATTTAATCTTGGCTTGCGGTAACTTGGTATCATACACCACGCCATAGAAATGAATGGCATTTTCATGCAAAGATGCCTGATCAATTTGGATAGTGAGCTCGCCGAAGCGCTCGTCGCGGGTCCACTCACCGGCAAACTTGCAGCCGGTGCTGAAATGTTTAACGCAGAAGTCGCTCCACTCTTGCTTAGCGGCAGCATCGGCAGCTGCTTTCTGCGCAGCTTCATCGGCCTTTCGGGCTTCTTCTTGCTGTACGGCTTGGCGCTCTACCAGCATGGTACGCACGCTGTTCTCGCGGTTTTTGTGGTATTCCTCGGCTGCTGTTTTGAATTCGTCTGCCTTGGCTGCAATTTCAGCCAATCGGGCGGCGATAAACTCCTGCGTCAGCACGGGGGCCCCCTCCTCCAGAGAAGAAGCGGGTGTAAGGAAAGAGAGCGGGGTGAGTACATCCTCCATCTCAACAATGTTGGTGATGTTCCACTGTCCCTCGCTCCAGTGAGCGTCCATGGTCAAATCAAGCACGAATGCGGTGTCTGCGTTGCGATCCGGCTTGAGGCAGTAGCTCTCTGACAAATTGACCAAATCGTTGTAAATCTGCTCCAAGTTCTCGGGCAGGGGTTTAACCTTGCGGTCTTCATCCGTAATCAGGGCCGTCTCGGCTCCCAAATCCAAAAGGTAGGAGGAATCCGGTTTTTCAACGGATTGGTGCAAGGCGAGTACTACCTTGCGAGCTTCGCGGAACTCTGCAGGGGCCTCACTGCGGCTGTACAAATTTTCCGTTATTTTGAGAGATACTCGGGCTTTGACTTGAAGGTCGCCATTTGCTTTGGGGGTGCTCTCAAATTCGATACCCTCCTGGGTCAGATATTTCTGCCCGGCAATGCGGGGGGCAAACGCTACGGAAACTTCATCCGGGGTAATAGCCGGCAGAACAGTCTCATCTTCTGTGGTCTGAACATCCGCTGAGGAGGATGTTGCAGAGTCAGTAGAAAGCGGTGCCACATTCGTAGTAGGGGTGGCATTCTCATCGCAGGATGTCATCACAGCAACAGCCGTGGCGGTCAGCGCAAGATGAATCAGTTGAGTTTTCATAATCATTTGTTTCTGCTTTTCTGGACCGAATGGAGTCAGTAGGCCTTTATTGTGCTATAAATCAAGCGCTTTGTCAAGTCTACTTCTTGTCTGCTTTTTCAGAATTATTTTTAAAGAAGTTCCAATCCGTAATGGCGGGGATGGAGGGGAACTCCACCGTGCCGAGTCTGGCGCGCAGCAGGAACCAGAGCTTGCGGAAATTATTGACGCTGTATCGGCGCTCGAATACGCGGTATTCGTCATCAGCCATCTTGGTGAGGATGTTGTGGTAGATGAGGCTCATTGCCTGTGCGGGGATGA
Source organism: Akkermansia sp. (assembly GCA_017549485.1). Taxonomy (GTDB): domain Bacteria; phylum Verrucomicrobiota; class Verrucomicrobiia; order Verrucomicrobiales; family Akkermansiaceae; genus Akkermansia. The sequence goes on along the minus strand of JAFYUT010000057.1, from coordinate 35,271 downwards.
GTGCGTTGCGATCTTCCACCGGTAATTGCTGGTAGAGCTCTTCTGCCTCACAGAAATACTTTTCGGCAAGGGCTGCCTCATAGGCTAACAGTTGGCGTACGCGGTAGTTATAGCGCTGATTGCGAATGTCATCATGAGTGACGCCGAATAGCTCCATATCGGACAGGGGGATATAAAAACGCTCGTATTTGCGACAATCCTCTGCCACATCTCGCAAAATGTTGACAAGTTGGAGTGCATAACCGAGGGCCACGGCGTAATCGTGCGCTTTTTCGGAAGCACCCATGACTGTAGCACTGGTGATACCGACGCATGAGGCTACCTTGTAGGCATAGGCAAGCAAGCCTTCTCGCGTTTCGGGTTGTTTAGGGGTGATGTCGCCACGGCAACCGTCAATCAACACCATCATGGGGGTGGTATCCAACTGTAGCTCGGTTACGAGTTGGTGTACCTCGCTCTCAATACCGGGCTCGGGTGTAATTTTGTCGGTAATGATGTCTTCCCACCGAGTGAGGGCATCATGTCGCTCTTGTTCCGTCATGCCGGGTTCGTCCACTATGTCATCAACAATGCGGCAGAAGGCGTAAAACTGCGCCATGTGCATGCGTTTTTCGGGCGGTAAATCCAGCAAGGTGAACGCCAAGTTTGACTTGGCGTTTTTGGTGATTGTTTTGGCTTCTGACATTTCCGTCTGCGTGTTTAAAGTTGTAATTTATTCAATGCTGCCCCAGTGGGAGGAGAAGGGCCAAAGGGTCATAACAGCCGGGCCGAGTACATTGAACTGGCGAACCGGGCCCCAGTAGCGGGTGTCTTTGGAGTTGGTGGTGTTATCCCCCAGTGCTGCGTATTCGCGGGCGTTGGCATCGTCCTTGTCATTCTTAAGCTCCAACACGGGCTTGCTTTCAGAGATGCAAAGTTGGTCGTATTCGAATTTGATGAGGGCGAGTCGCTCACGTATCTCAAGCTGTTGAGAATAAGGAGTGCCGGGCAGAATAGAGACAACGGGCTCAGAGGCACGGTTGTAACCCGTGGAGTTGTAGGGGGCTTTGCAGTCGGCTACACGCTGAATGGTGCTTTCTTCTGCCGGTTTGCCATTGATGAGCAGCTCGGGCTGGCGAATTTCAATTGTATCTCCCGGCAGGCCGCAAAGTCGTTTGATGAAGTGGCTGGCATTGCTTTGGTCGGGCATGGCTTGCGGTACGTTTGTGTTGATGCCACGCGTATCAAAGACGAATGTTTCACCACGCTCCGGTTTTCGGAAATGGTATGCCATGCGGTTGACAACAACCATGTCGCCGGCATCGAGTCGGGCGCAGATGAGGGTTTCGCCCGGTTTCATATCTCGGAATTGGTGATTACCTGTAATGATACCGTTTTTGACAAAATATTCACGCAGCGCTCCCTCGGCACAGGGGACTGTTTCTACGGAGCCATCGCTGAATGTAATAACCGTTCGGGTAAAGAGTAACAGATATTGCTCGGTGCGTAAATCACGAATTGTTTTGGGAGAATCTATTTTGATATTCACATATTCACTGCCATGGGTGATGGCTTCAAGCCAACGTTGTGGGGCAGGTGGAATGTCCTTTTCTTCAATATCGTGAATGGTGATGCCGTTGAGCGTGGGTTGCATGGAGCCGGTGGGAATACGGAACGGCTGCAGGTAATAGGTGCGAATCCCCAAGAAAATCACCATGATGACGAAAAATGATTCAACCAGTTCAAGTGCCACCTCTCTGTTAAAGCCTTCAAGCCCTTCGCCCATGCTCTTGGCTTTTTCCGTGAGTGCGATGACATCTGCCTTTTTCCAACAGGTTAATGCCTCTTTGAGCTCCTTGAGAAGAGTGGAGATTTGTGTGGCTCTCTCCTCTGATAATGTAGGCTTATTGTAGTTGTAGTAACGGGTAAGAGCAACGCGGGCTTCATGGCCCTTGCGACGCCAGCCGGGGGTAAACCAAGCAAAGCAGGAATCTATAATTGCGTTGAGCGGCTTGAGAATGTATTGCATGCTTTCCTCATTCTACACGGATTGTGCGGAAAGAAAAGCCAAAACTTCGCCATGGCGGCGGATTTATGGTAGAGTACCTGTATTAAAATGACAACCCGGCAAAAAGGATGAGGACGAGCATGATGGCAGCTGCGCCGATGCGGTACCAACCGAAAATGTCCAAGCTGTGTTTGTTGAGGTATCCGACCATCCATTTTACAGCGATGATGGCGCTGAGCCATGCCGTGATTGTGCCGGCAATGATGGCGGGCCAGCCGATGTCGGTAATCATGGCTTGTCCGTATTCGTATGCATCATGCGCGGTAGCGGCGCCCAAGGTGATGAGCCCGAGCAGGAAACTGAATTCTACGGCTGCAGATACGCTGAGCCCGGCACAAAGCCCACCTAGCATGGTCATGAGACTGCGACTTACGCCCGGGCACATGGCTATGCACTGCATGAATCCGACTTTAAGAGCCCCGAGGTAACTGAGCTCCTCAAGCTTTTTGCCACTGAATCCTTTGCCGCTTTTCTCGCGAGCGCGAACATAAAGAAGAATGACCAAACCGCCCAGTGCCCACATGGTGGTAACAACCGGAGCGTTGAAAAGATAGCCCTTAATGTATTTGCTGAGTGCCAGTCCGATGACGGCTGCCGGTAAGAAACCAATTATCATGTTAATCAGCAAACGCATGCCTGCGGGTAATTCCGGGTGGCTTTTACGGTTGCGTAACCATGAAAAGGTGTCTGCCGTTATGCCTTTGACTCGCTGGAAATAAATGCCCAAAACGGCGAGGATAGCACCGCCTTGAATGCAGATTTCGAAGGCTTTCTGGGCGTCTCCATCGTTCAGTTGCAGAAGGTAACGGGCGATGATGAGGTGCCCGGTGGAGCTGACCGGTAGATACTCGGTCAGACCTTCTACGATTCCCAGTATAATTGCTTCGAATATGGACATAACGGCAGACTCTGTACAGTATTTTGTTAAAAAGGTCAATCACAAAACATAAAAAAATCCGCCATGGCCCGTCAAAAGTGAAAAAAAGGATTGAATCAGCAGGGCAGATGTGGTATAGATAGTGGCGTATTTTAGTGTACTGACTTCTTTCTCCATTTTATGAAAAGTTTCAGAAAAAGAGCGGTCCGAGGCTTCACCTTGGTCGAGTTGCTGGTTGTGATTGCCATTATTGGCGTGATGTTGTCGTTGGCTGCCAATGTTCTGCAAGACCCCGGGAAAGGTCGCAATGTTACTTCCGGTGTGCAGATTATGCAGAATATGATTCAGGAGGCACGCGCAACGGCTATCGGTAATGATACCTGCGCACGCGTTGTCATTGCCTGTGATGAGGATGATTCTTCAAAGGATTCTATCCACTTGCGTTATGTAACTGTTCAGATGTATGTGCGTGACGCTACTGAGAACCGTAAGTATGATGGTACCGATGTGGTGCGTAAAGGTGAATGGGTTTCTACTTCTTCCGGCACGTTCTTGCCGTCCGGCGTTTATTTCAGCCCCACCTACAGCCGTGAATTGCAGTGGATGGAGAATGCTCGTGATACCCCCCTTGAGCAGGATACCGAGGCTCGTCTCTCCGGGCACGGTATGGCTACCGTATATTACATTGAGTTTGACGAAAAAGGCCGTTTTGTGACTCCGGACACCAAGCCCGGTGAGCCCAGTCGTGCCCGCCGTCTTGTTGTGATTGCCGGCATGCGCAGTGAGCGTAACGGTAATATTGATGGTGTTTTACCCTCCCGTTTGGATAAGGATGGCAACCCGGCTGAGGCCCGCGGTATTGTGCTTTGGCCCTCCGGTAATATCAGCGTGATGAAGACGATTGAGCAGGTGTATGACCCTGAGGCTTTCGTTGCTGAGAAACGCAACAAATCCAAATCACGCAAAGGCAAAAAAGGCGGTAAGGATGACAAGAATCGTAAGGGCAAAAAGGACGATAAGAAAGAAAAGTCTAAATAATAACCCCGGCGATAATATTTTAATTTAGGTATATGAAAAGAAAAGTAAACAAGTGGAGCTGCGGTGGCTTTACGCTCATGGAAACATTGTTGGCTATGGCGTTAGTTGCTACGTTGGTGTCTATTTTCTTGGTGGTATTTGTGCCCGCTCGCGGTATGGTTCAAAAATCTCTTGCTCAGCAAGATGCGGATCGCTTGGTCGGTGTGCTGAAAGCCGAGATTAAAACGGTACGTGCCGATGAGCGTACCTCCGGTAAGGGCTCTGCAGATAAGTATTCCAACGGTTTTGATAAGGGGTTTTATTGGTTGCTCAAAACGCGTAGCCCCGAGTCCGCTATTGTTATCTTCTCTTACCGAGAGGACCTTACCAAAGCTCCCGGTCCGGATGGTACTCGCCCTGCCATTCCTGCCCGTGAAAGTGTACCCGGTGAAACATCTAACCTTGTGACCATTGCTTGCCCGATTGATGATAAGGTGCACCGCAAGCATATCCGAGATGCCGTGGGACCGGTGTTCTTGGTGAGCATGACTCAGCTCGAGTTCAAAGGTGGCGAGTGGAAACCCAATACGAATCCCGGTGTCATTACCGGTGGTGGTTCTCCCGAGGATTATATCCGTAATTGTGCCAATCGCGTATTGGGTGGGCCCTGCATCTTCTACCGTGCAGATTTCTACCTGCTTAATACTCCCAATCCTAATGTAGTGAAGAATAAGAAGTGGAACAAGCTCGGGCGTCCGATTTTCTCTTCCGTCATGTCTTTCGGTCTTTCCTCCTGATAATTGAATCGTATATATATTCTTTATGAAAGCTTTCAATGTCAAAACAAAGCGAGGCGGTTTCACCTTGATTGAGTTGCTTACCGCCATGGCCATTACGGCTATTCTCGTTTCTGTCATCATGCAGTTGACCATGCAGGGCATCGCCTTGTGGAAAAACGTGAATGATGATGTTAACACAACCTCCACCGCTCGCATTGCCTTGCAGACCATGGCTAAGGATTTGGAGTCATTCCAGATGAAGCCCGGTGCAAATGATTATGAGTGGTTCAATGCTCGCAAGGATACCGATAACTCAGGTGTGGACGAGCTCAAATCTAAGACGAAGCGTAAGAAGAAGACAGAGCGCCGCGCTAAGCCTGATAAGTTGTCATACGTGCCCGAGTCTGCTCGCTTTGTGTTCTTCTCTTGCGCTCCGGATCGCAACCCCGCCGTTTCCAGTGATTCGTCATCTCGCGCCGGGTATCGTTTAGATCTTGCCAGTGCAACAGACCGCGAGGGTGATCCCTATCTCGGCGATGTGAATGCTATCGGCTATCGATTGGAGTATAAGGATCATATTCAGAACAAGTCTGCGTCTGACAGAGAGCAGGGTGTATATCCCGTGTTTGCTCTGTATCGCCATGTGGTGTCTCAGCGACGCACTTATGACAACGTGCTTTGCAAGTCCAACCTTTACGAAGCGTTCCGCAGTGAGGCTCAGGACGAAGAGCAGGATATTATCTGTGATAACATCGTGGAGATGAACCTGACTGTGAACTTTGAGTACTTGGCCGGGGAATCTACCGGTGGCAAGCCTGCTCAGAAAGTGAGCGAGAGCGTGACTGTTATTTCCTCCAACGGCAGAGGCCAAGAGATTTCCGTGAAGGGTGATTCCGTTGAGGTGAATGGCAAGAGCTATCCCAATGCTCGTTTGGTATCAGCCCATATTTCCGTAACGGTGCTTACGGAGGAAGGTGCCGCTCAAGTTGAGCGCATGCGCCAAGGTAAGGCCCGTTCCCCCAAACCTGTAGATTTCTTTGCTCGCTATACGCGCCAGTTCTCTACGGCGGTGACTCTGCCGCAACCGTATTGATGCAGTCATGAGCTTTGATATGCAACAAAACCTGCCTGATGGGATGCTCCCGCAAACCATCAGGCTTTGGTGTGACCCCATCCCGCGTTCCGGCTATGAGAACATGGCCGCAGATGAACTGCTCAGCCGCAGGCCTGAAGCTTGGCTACGCATATACGGGTGGGCGAAACCCGCTGTGAGTTTCGGCTACTTTGACTCTACCCCGGTGGCTGCTTCGATTTTCCCCGGGGATGATATTGAGTATATTCGCCGTTGGACCGGTGGCGGTATTGTAGACCACCGCAAGGGGTATACCTACACTGTAACGCTGCCTGCTCGTGAGGGTGTTATTTACCCGCCGGCAGATCGTCTTTATAAGTGGATACACGGTGCGTTGGCTGAGGCATTGGCTGCATGTGGTGTGCAATGCACTCTGTTGGTAGAAGATGCTCCCGATGGTGGCCGTGCTTGTTGGGCAAGCCCGGTTGCCAGTGATATTGTGGATGCCGCAGGTAACAAGTTAGCCGGTGCCGGGCAGAGGCGTTACCGCGGGGCCGTTTTGCACCAAGGCCTTATCCAAGAGTGTGAGCCTACCGAAGGTTGGCCTCAGTTGTTAGCTCAGGCGTTGGCACCCGCTGTTGAAATCGTTACCGGTGATGAACCGTACCCCGGGTTTGCTGCCGAGGTGCAGGAGCTTTGCCGCACGAAGTATTGCACGGCTGAGTGGAATGACGAGACGCACGGCCGCCGTAAACCCTCCCGTTCATGAGCGATTCTCGCCCTCCATACCGCCGTAACGTGGCCGCCGTCATCATGGATGCCGATGGTTATGTGCTGGTGGGACGTAAGAAAGAAGGCGGGCGGTTCATTCATTTCCCGCAGGGAGGGGTAGGTAAGAAGGAAACCTTTGAGCAAGCACTTTGGCGTGAAATTGCCGAAGAAGTCGGTTTACTGCGAGACCATTTGCAAATAGTGGCGCGTTTGGCCGGGCTCAGCTATGATTACCGCCGCAAAAACCGCAAACGAGAAAAATGGGCCGGTCAAGAGCAAACGTACTATCTCATCCGTTGTATCGGTGCGCGCCCCTCGTTCGGTACCAGAGTAAGTGCTGAGTTCGGTGTGTTAGAGTGGGTGCATTTTCGTGCATTGACTCCCGAGATGTTTGTTTCATTTAAACGCCCTGTCGTTGCTGAAGTCCTTCATGCGTTCTTTCCCTCAGATATGCAAGATTTAACGTCTCATTTGATTACTCTTGATACTCAAAATCGCTACAGATACGATGCAGCGTGTGAGTTAAGCATGTTTTGCCCGTCGGACCGCGTTCTTTTTGCGGGGGGGAAACAAGAGGCGCTTGCGCAAATGCGCGATTTACAAGTGCGTATAGCTACCGCCCAAAAAGCCTTGGAGAATAAGCGTGTGCTTATTGTATTGTATGATGCAAATACGCGCACGGCAAAACGCAGAACCAATTGTTTGCGCCGTGTAGGCAGTGTGTTTGACCCGATTCTTACCCGAGTTCAGAAACCTGCTGATATAGCGGCTCTTACCGATGGCGGGCGTTGCTTATTGCCTGCCCTTGTGACAACAGTTCCCGCTGTGGGCGAAACTCTTTTCCTGGCAGAATCCGTGTATAGCATTGCCGGGCTGTTAACGCAAGAGCAATTGGAAGCCGTAGCTGATTTTGAGCAGCTACTTGCAGACGACGGTGTGATGGTGCTGAAGTTTTTCCTGAACATCTCCGCGGAGCAATGGCAAGATTGCGGCGAAGAGCCCTCTACTGCCCGAGCTAACGCAGAGCAAGTTTTGCGTGCCACCTCAAGTCCCATTCCTTGGTATATTGTTCCGGCAGAAAAGAAATGGTATCGGGATTATGTAATAGCTACCATCGTGGCTCAAACGCTCGAAAATTCAATTTCTGACTCAAAAAACACTCCTAATAGGTGAAAATTGACTCGCCATAGCAGGGGTGACATGGTATAGTAGTGCCATGAAAAGAACTCTGGTAAAGCATGCGCTGGCAAGTGAGACCGCGCAGGATTCTATTCTGGTTGAGGGCTGGGTACGTACCCGCCGTGATTCGAAAGCTTTTTCTTTCTTGGAGATTAACGATGGTACCAGCTTGGCCTCCATTCAGGTTATTGCTGATGCCGGTATCCCCGGATATGAAAATATCGGAAAAATGACGACCGGTTCTTCCGTCTCAGTGCAAGGGCGCTTGGTGGAGAGCCCCGGTAAGCAGAAGTGGGAGATTCAGGCTACCGCCGTTGAGCTTGTCGGTACTGCCCCTGAGAGCTATCCTCTTCAAAAGAAAGGCCATTCCCCGGAGTTCCTCCGCACGATTGCCCACCTGCGTCCGCGTACCAACCTGTTCGGTGCCATCTTCCGTACGCGTTCCCGCATTGCTGCGGCTGTTCACAAGTTCTTCCTTGACCGCGATTTCGTATGGGTACACACCCCCATTATTACCGCCTCCGACTGTGAGGGTGCCGGTGAGATGTTCCATGTAACCACCCTTGACCCCTTGGCTGAGAATAAGAGCTACGATAAGGATTTCTTCGGCAAGCCTGCCAGCCTTACTGTATCCGGTCAATTGGAGGGTGAAACTTTCGCTTGCGCGCTGAGCAATATCTATACGTTCGGTCCCACATTCCGTGCAGAAAACAGTAACACCTCTCGCCACGCCGCCGAGTTCTGGATGATAGAGCCCGAAATCGCATTCTGTGATATCTACGGCGATATGGATGTGGCCGAATCGTTTATCAAACACATTGCTGATACCATGTTGGCTGATGATAGCGGTGATTTCGACTTCTTCTGCCGCTTTGTTGATAAAGGCCTGAAAGCACGCTTGGAAGAGGTAAGCAAGAAGCCTTTCGTGCGTTGCTCCTACACCGAGGCTATTGATATCATGCTTGCCAGTGGTGAGAAGTTTGAGTACCCGCCGTACTGGGGTATGGATATGCAGAGCGAGCACGAGCGTTTCTTGACCGAGAAGCACTTCAAGTGTCCTGTTATCGTTTACAATTATCCCAAGGAGATTAAGCCCTTCTACATGCGTCTCAATGACGATGGTAAAACCGTAACCGCCATGGATGTTCTTGTTCCCGGTATCGGTGAAATCATCGGCGGTAGCCAGCGTGAGGAGCGCTTGGATGTGTTGGAGGGTAACATTGCCCGATTGGGTATGGATGCCGAGGCATACTACTGGTATAATGACCTGCGCCGTTATGGTACTGTACCCCATGCCGGTTTCGGTGTCGGTTTCGAGCGTCTCATCATGTTTGTCACAGGCGTGCAGAATATTAGAGACGTATTGCCCTATCCCCGTACCCCCAGAAACTGCGAATTCTGATACATGCTGCCTTTTTAGCTTGTCTTACCATTCTTTTAATGCTATAAATAATCACGTAACGTTATGAATATCCAACCGAAATTCACACCCGTGCTCGACCCGGGCTTCATTGCTCCGGTGCTTTGGAACAAGGCCTTTGAGGATAAGGTGGCTGCCACCCCCGATTCTCATGCCATTGATATTGCTCTCACCCGTATTGACGGTACCTGTTTCCGCTGGAGCGGCAAGGTGCTTCCGTCTTCCGAAGAGAACGACGCTCTGAACAATCAGTACATTGAGCGTATCGTTAAGTTCTTGCTTTGGATGAAGGGTGGCTGCACCATCATGGTTGCCGGTGACGACAAGATTGCCGATATGCTGGCTGCCACATACTGCGCCGGCGGTGCCCGCGAGTTCGACTGGGATTTCATCGGTAAGAAGATTTATGACCGCCCCATCGAGGTTGTGAAGGTTGCTTGCCCCTGCGAGCTTCCCGCAGAGAACTCCACCTCCGTTTCCCTCGGTCGCAATTTGGACGGCTACCGCATCGGTTTCGACCTCGGTGGTTCTGACCGCAAGTGCGCAGCCGTTATCAATGGTGAGGTTGTGTACTCCGAGGAGGTAGTGTGGGATCCCTACCACCAGACTGACCCCAACTATCAGGTAGAGGGTGTGCATGATTCCCTTGAGCGCGCTGCCAAGCACCTGCCGCAGGTGGACGCAATCGGTGGTTCCGCCGCCGGTGTGTATGTGAACAGCGAGCCCCGTGTAGGCTCTCTCTTCCGTGGCATTGCTCAGGATGACTTCGTGAACGTGATTCGCCCCATGTTCAAGAACCTTAAGGACCGCTGGAGCAAGATTCAGGGCAAGGAGGTTCCCTTTGAGGTAGTAAATGACGGTGAGGTTACTGCTCTTGCCGGTGCTATGGGTATGAATGACGATGCCGTTCTCGGTATTGCCATGGGTACTTCTCTCGCCGCCGGTTATGTAGACCCCGAGGGTCACATCATGCCCTGGCTGAATGAGCTTGCCTTCGTTCCCGTTGACTATCAGGAGGACGGTGGTGTAGACGAGTGGTCTCGCGACAAGGGTGTAGGTGCTATGTATTTCTCCCAGCAGGCTGTTGCTCGTTTGGCTCCCCGCGCCGGGTTTGAGTTCGGTGCCATGCCTTATCCCGAGCAGCTCAAGAAGGTTCAGGCCGCTATGGTTGAGGGTGATGACCGCGCTCGCAAGATTTATGAGACTATCGGTGTTGAGTTCGGTTACACCATCGCATACTTCTCCAAGTTCTACGCCCTGCGTAACCTCTTGTTCTTGGGCCGCGTAGCTACGGGTGAGGGTGGTCAAATCATCATTGATAAGGCTAACGAGGTGCTCGCCGCTGAGTTCCCCGAGCTTGCTATCACCCTTTGCGTACCCGATGAGAAGACGAAGCGTCACGGCCAGGCCGTTGCAGCCGCTTCTCTTCCCAAAATCGGCTAAAGCATGATTTTCAAAGGGGCCGACGGGAGAATAACCTGTTGGCCCCTTTTATATTCTGATACCTCATTCTCGTAAATCTGATATGGCTCAGCGTGCAGAGATTTGGCAATGCCCCGCCTGTGCATCCCGCATGGATGTAGCAGGGCTCGGCTTTTATGCTGAAATCACCTGTTCCGGGTGTGGTCATAAGGATTATGTGCATACTCTGCTGGCCAATTTCCGGTTGGAAGGTGTGCTTGGCGTGGGTGGTATGAGTATCGTGCTGCGTGGGCGAGACGTTGTGTTGAATCGTCCCGTGGCCATTAAATTGTTGAATGAAACATATCGTAATCAGCCTGAGCGAATTGCTCGTTTTGAAAACGAATGTTCCATGATGGCCAAGGTTCGCCATGAAAATGTGGTGTCCGTTTACTCTGCGGGCTGGGCAAAAGACCAGTTCTATATTGCCATGGAGCTGCTGGAGGGGCGTAACCTTGAGACCCTTGTTACAAAGAAACAACCGCTGAACCCGCTGCGAGCTATTGAGATTATCACGCAGGTGGTCAAAGGGCTTGAGGCTGCACACCACGCCGGCATGTTGCACCGCGATATGAAACCCGGCAACGTCATTATCACTGATAATGGCATACCGAAAGTTCTGGATTTCGGTTTAGCCCAAGGAAAAACCGAGGAGGAGGATGCCGAGGAAGTCATTTGGGCAACTCCGTTCTATGTGGCTCCCGAAACGCTTCAGCGCGGCTCGGAAGACGCTCGTACCGATATATACTCGGTCGGCATGACTTTACGCTACCTGCTTACGGGAATTGACTCACTCCCCGGCAAGCCGGCTTCCGTATCTTCCTTGCTGGATGCCAAATTCCACCTTAAACCCTTTGCTCAAGTCATGCCGAAGGTTCATGAGAGCTTGTGTGATTTGGTGGATCACATGACTGCATATGAGCCCGCTAATCGCCATGAAAATTATGCGGATTTGCTGGCAGAGCTCAAGGAGGTGCACGAGGCCCTTACCTTTGAACAGCAAGAAAGGCTTTCTCCGGTCAATCGGTTGAATCGTCTCCGTAATCGCGCACTCACTATTGCCGGTATTGCTGTTGCCTCCGCTGCGTCGTTTTTCCTGGCATATTACGCTGCTACACCTTCACCTGTGCGTGTTCCCGTGCCGGAGCTGAGCGCTGGGGCCTTTGCAGAGACTCCTTCTAAAAACGAAGCCTCCGCGTTGATTCAGGCAATCAACAAAGAGCGCTGGGAGCAGGTACTCAAACATGCTGATAAGTTGAGCGCCTCCTCGTGCGAGCCGACCCTGGCCGCTTGGGGCCTTTTGCACGGGGCTTGCGCAGCATATCTCAGTGGTAGTCCCAAGGAACGAGTGGACGCTCTGCTGCTCGCATATAGACAAGCTTTGCTTGCGAAATATCACCATCCTGCCGCACAAGATGTACGCCGTCAATTACAAATTGCTGACATTGCACTTGATTCTCAGTCCGCCTTGTCGCAGCTGACAGATTCCCGCGTTGCCGGTATGGTGTATTGCTTAACTGCCCGTCGTCAGTTGGACGAGAATCAGATAGAGGATGCCAAAAACTCCGTTGCTTTGGCTAAAGAAGCATTCATGCAAGCTGCGGAGGAGCCTTATTCCACCTCCATGCTGAAGCTGTTAGAGGTTTTAGAGTCAAAACATGCCGCAGTATTTTCGTCTTCATTATTCGGCGAGGCGGCGGATAGTATGGCTCAACACGATTTTGCCAACGCCATGGCCCGATTTACAGAGCGCCTGAATAATACCCCTGACAATGCTGAAGAAATTAAAGTATTGATAGAGGTGTGTGAGTGCGGTGCCGTATTGCATGATACATTGGCCCGTTTGATGGGTGATGATTATGTTCCCGGTATGACGGCGAATATGTTCTGTGAGACGAACCGCTCAAAGAAATACGTTGCAAAACTCCGCGAGCAAGAGTTTTGTGCCTTGCTTCATTTGTTCCGTCGGGATTATGCTGCCGCTTTCAAAGCCGACCCCTATGCTCAAAAAACGGATAGCAATGAGCCTTTTGCCGTGATGATGCGCGATTGGAAAACTCGCTTAGCGCCTTACATGAACGAGTAAGCATCAATATCCAGCGTAAATATCACATCTTCACCCGCATTCAATTGGCGTATCTCTCGGGATACTGCATCTGCGATAGCTCGGGCACTCTGGGATTTAAGAGTGCATTGGTAGCGGAACTGCCCATAGGCTTTGGCTATGGGGGCAGGCATGGGCTCACTGATGAACACTTGTTGCGGCAGAACTTGCAATAATCGCTTATACAAGGTGTTGATAGAAAAATCGGCCAAGTCTTCTTTGGGGGAGCGCACTGTCAGTACTGCTATGTGCGTGTAAGGTGGAAACTCCAGTTCTCTCCGCAATTCCAGCTCGGTTTCAGCAAATCCGTCGGTATCATGTCGACGGGCATACTGTATGGCAGCGGCATGCGGGGTGTAGGTTTGTACGATAACCTCGCCGTCAATATCGCCGCGCCCGGCGCGGCCTGCCACTTGGGTAAGCAGTTGGAAGGTGCGCTCAGCGGCGCGGGGGTCAGGCATGCTCAGCCCTATGTCGGCATTCAATACTCCCACTAAGGTTACGCCGGGAAAGTCTAATCCCTTGGATATCATTTGCGTACCCAACAAAATATCAATTCGGTGGGCTCGGAAATCCGCCAAAATATCGCGCAGCGCATTTTTGCGTGCGGCCACATCCGCATCCACGCGTTGCAGTCTGGCCGAGGGGAAACAGTTGCGCAGCACTTTTTCTACCTTTTGGGTGCCGTATCCCTCCAGCAGGATGTTGGCGGACCCGCATTCGGGGCACTTGCGTGGAACCGCGGCACGGTAGCCGCATATATGGCATATCAATCGGTTTTCCGTTGCGTGGTAAGTCAGGGGCAGGGAACAATGCTCGCAGCTCACTACATGTCCGCAGTCCGGGCATTGAAGGGCTCTGGCAAATCCTCTTCTGTTAAGTAGCAATATTGTTTGCTCGCCTTTTTTCAGACGCTCTTCTATGGCCATGCGTAAACGCTCTGACAAAATGCCGAGGTTTCGTTTGTCCTTAGCCTCGGTGCGCATATCCAACACGCGGGTCAGGGGGAGCCTCTGACCATCGGCACGCCTATCCATCCTCAGCATGTTGTATTTGCCGATTTGCACGTTATAAAGGGATTCTAAAGATGGCGTGGCGGAGCCCAATACAATACTGGCACCCTCCAGGTGAGCTCGCAATACAGCCAAATCTCGGCCATGGTAGCGCGGGGCGTTTTCCTGCTTGTAGGAGGCATCGTGCTCTTCATCCACAATAATCAGCCCTAGCTTTTGCACCGGCGCAAACAGTGCAGAGCGCGGCCCTATGGCAATCCTTGCTTGCCCGCGGTGAATGGCATGCCACTCATCAAACCGCTCGCCATCGCTCATGGCACTGTGTAAAATGGCCACTTGCGTGTCGCTTTCTGCAAAGCGGCTTTTAAATCTCGCCATGGTTTGCGGCGTCAGCGAAATCTCCGGCACCAGTATGAGTACACCTCGCCCTTGTTTCAGTACATGCGCCGCAGCTTGCAGGTATACCTCCGTCTTACCGGAGCCCGTCACCCCTTGCAATACAATGGGCTTGGTGTCTCCCTTATCGCATGCGGCCGATATGGCCTGCAGGGCTCGCTCTTGTTCCTCATTGAGTTGCAGCGGTTGAGAGGGAGCAAAAGTTTCATTGCCGGCCGGGTCACGGTGTACAGCTTCGTCTTCTATGCGTACCAATCCTCGTTTTTCAAGAGCCCGGCATGGGGCCAAAGCCGGGCTACCACCTAAATCTGCCAAAGGCTCACGTTTGGTATCGCTGTTGTGCAGATATCGCAAAATAGCAGCTTGGCGGGGGGCTCGGGCGTTGATTTTATTCAACTCATCATCCCCGGGCCATTGGGTGAGCACCACGACCTTGCGGGTTTTCTCCTCATGGCGTTCGCGTCGCACGGGCTCGGGCACAATACAGCGTATCAGCTGCTCTACGGGTACCGCATAGTAGCGCGATGCCCATTCTGCCAAATCCATCAATTTTTCGCTGACGGCGGGAGTGTCGTCAATCAATCGGCTCAGTGGTTTGAGCCTATCGCCCCATTGGGCATCGGGTTGAGTCAGGGTAATTACCGTGCCGGTAGTGCTGCGATTACGCAGCGGTACTTCTACACGGCTGCCTCGCATAACAGGTGCCATGCCTGCCGGTATGGCGTAATCCAACACCATATCGTTAAAGCCGTCCAGCAACACGCGGGCAGCCGTTTGCTGCGGCTCATCCTGAAATAAACCTTGCATCTGCTCAGGCTTGAGTTTCTTCCTCAAACTCCTCGCGAGAGAGTATATGCACCACCACGCGTTTGCCTACTTTTTCACCCGCAGATTTCGCCATGGAGCGTATGGCAGAGGCCGTCATACCGTTGCGGCCTATAACACGGGCCACGTCTGCTTGCTCCAGCACAAGTCGGAATCTTACCAAATCACCCGCCTCGGTAGCGGCCACACGCAGCTGCGCCGCCTCGGGGTGTTTGATAAGAGGGGTGACAACGGTCATGAGATATTGGCTGACTGATTGAACGAGCTGCTGCATGGTCTTAAGTGTGTTTTCTGTATCTTACTGTACTCATGGCTCGGTGTCAAGAATTGTGGGGCTTACACACGCAAAATGCGGTGCAATCCTTGCCGGAATGCACCGCACTGTACAATTTACGTGTTGATTTTACAGTGAAAGCGTGAAGCTTTGCTTGGCGGCAATGGCGCGTGTGATGGTGAGCAACAAATCCTCAGAAATTTGGCTGTTGGTCTTGATAACAGCCAGTGTTTCACCCGTGGTGTGGTCTACGGGGGCAGCTATGTTGTCAATGTTGATACCGCTGTGGGAGAGCAGCTGACCAATGGTAGCAATCACACCGGGGCGGTCTTGGTAGCGCAGCACCACCGTGTGTCCGGTCAAAGTGGCATACAGATGGTCAAAGTTATCAATGCGAGATACAACCGGCACACCATCAATCAGCACCCCGCGCACGCTCGTCTTCTTCTGCTCGCCGTTTTCTTCGGTGTACAGGTCAAGCGTCAGGGCATCATCATACAGCTTGTCGTCCATGGGTTCGCGGGCCTTGAACACAATGCCGTGCTCGCGCATCGAGGCCTCTGCAGCTGCCGGCATCAATCCTTGCTCAGCCCCGGGTACTGCACCCTGTAAAATCCACGGGGTAAACCACTTGCGGTAGGAGCGCAGGTTGTTGTAGAACGTGCATTCTATTTTGCGGATAGGCTTGCCGCCACTGGCCTTGCTGCAAAGTTTACCCAGCATGGTTGCCAGCTGCAAGTGGGCAGGGTTGAGTCCTTCGGGCTTTTCGGCATTGATAACGCAAGATGTGTCACCGCTTTCAAAGTAGCTCTGCATTTGTGAGGCAGAGCGCATGGCTGCCAGTTTGTTAGCCTCCTTGGTGCTGGCGCCCAAGTGGGGCAGCAGCAAATCTGCCACATCGGCACTGGGCTGCATGGCTGCGGTGTCTTTGGGGTGCACATCCGTGCAGTAAATGATATTCTTACCGGCGGCCTTAGCCTCTCTCAGGGCATCTTCATCTACCACGCCGTAGCGAGCACAGTTTACCAGCATGGCTCCGTCTTTCATCCTGCTAATCAAATCATAGCTTATCAGATTACGCGTAGCGGGGCCTCCCGGCACGTGTATGGAGATAATATCTGCCGTGCTGAAAATCTCCTCAAGAGAGGCCGGTGTAGCGCCGATGTTCAGAGCGCGCTGGCGGGAAAGGAAGTGGTCATAACCCAGCACCGTACATTCAAAGCCTTGCAGGCGCTTCACCAAGAGTCTGCCGATGTTGCCGAGACCCAGAATGCCCACCGTTTTGCGGGTCAGCTCGCGGCCCATGTACTTCTTCTTGTTCCACTCACCGGCGCGGGTTGTGTTGTCCGCAGGCACGATGTAGCGATAGGCTGCCAAAATCATGGCAATCACCTCTTCGGCCACAGCGTTTGAGTTAGCCCCGGGCGTGTTCATCACATCCACACCTTTGCTACGGGCGTACACATAGTCAATGTTGTCGTAGCCGGCGCCGGCGCGAATCACGCATTTGAGGCCGGGCAGGGCATCAATGATAGCTGCGGGCACCTTCTCAGAGCGCACAATAAGTCCCACGGCATCCGGGTGGGCTGCCACCAATGCTTCAATCGGCTCGCTGTCGTTCTGTACCACATCAAAACCGGCGGCAGTCAGTGCAGCTGCGGCGGCTTTGTCTAATTTTGTCGGAATGAGGATTTTCATAATGAAGTAAAATTAGTGCTCAATCTCATGCAAGAATAGGCCCGAGCGCAGCTTCGGCTCAAACCAAGTAGACTTCGGCGGCATGATTTCGCCACTGTCTGCCACATGAAACAGGTCCGCCATGGTAACGGGATATAAAGAGAAGGCCACGCCCGCTCCCGTGCGCTCCTCCAGCTCTTGCAGGCCTCGTATACCGCCCACAAAATCAATTCGCTCGCTGGTGCGCGGGTCATCTATTCCCAGCACAGGGGCCAGCAAATTAGCTTGCAAAATGGCGCAGTCCAAGCTTTCAATGGGGTGGTAGGCATCAAAACTACCCTCCTTAGCGGTCAGGCTGTACCACTTACCCCCCAGGCACATGCCGAATTCATGCTTGTGGCGAGGGGCATAAGGGCTGCCGACGGGCGCCTCGCGCACACAGAATTTATCATTAATGGCCTGCATAAACGCCTCCGGGCTCATGCCGTTCAGGTCAGATACCACACGGTTGTAGTCCATAATGAACAAGTCTTCATCACAGAACGTAACGGCCATCAGGTAATTGAACTCTTCTTCCCCCGTGTAGTCCGGGTGCTCTGCGCGGCGCTTGGCAGATACCGCAGCGCTGGAGGCAGTGCGGTGGTGGCCATCTGCAATGTAGAGGGTGGGCACCTCTTCAAAGCCACGGCGTATGGTCTCAATCACCTCGGCATCCGTCACAGGCCAGAGCAGGTGGGTCACGCCATCATCCGTGGTGAAATCATACTCCGGCTTGTGGAACTTAATCCATTCGAGAATCGCCGTTGAGATACCCTCGTGCTTGCGGTATGCCAAGAATACCGGTTCTGTCTGGCAAGAGCAGGTGTCAAAATGGTTGATACGGTCCAGCTCCTTTTCCTTGCGCGTCAGCTCGTGTTTCAGAATCGTGTTGTTCAGGTACTCATCCACCGAGGCACAACCCACAATACCCGTTTGCACACGCCCCCACATCATTTGGCGGTATATGTAGTAGTACGGCGCGGCATCTCGCTTCAAGAACCCTTTGCGCAAAAATTCTGCCAAGTTGTCGCGGCTCTTCTCATAGGTTACCGTGTCGTGTATAGCCTCCTCGCTTGTGTCAATGTCGGCTCGGCAAATATGCAGGAATGACGAGGCGTTGCCCGCAGCCATCTCACAGGCTTCGCGGTGGTTCATCACATCGTAGGGCAGGCTGGATACCTGTTCTACATATTCTTTAGGCGGGCGCAGCGCGGCAAAAGGTCTTATAGTGGCCATAACGGTGTTAGAAAAATAATTCGCTACTATACTACTCCTGTGCCCTCAGTTGAGTCAAGCTTATTTGTCGCCATGAGTCAAAAAGAAACGCACCATCAGGAAATTGACGGGTACCACAATCATGAACACGGGCAGCGGCAACAAATTGGCCGGGTCAGCCACAGCCGGTATGCTCTCCGTAAGCCACGGCATACAATAGTGCAGTGCTTCCGCCAGTACCGTGCCCACTCCCAACCACAAAAACAGGTTCAGTAATCCCAAATGCAGGCCGAAGTTCACTGCGTGACTGAATATGAAGCCCAAGCCTTTGCTCACGCTGCCCTGCGTTTTGAATGTCCATTTGAGAGAGGCTATGTAATTGCCCACAAAGCTGATACCGTAGCCCACCGCATACGTGCAGGTAAGTGCCAAGCTTTGCTCCTCAGTCAATCCCAGCAGGCAGTTCAGCAAAACATACACGCCCCAGTGCAGCAGTGTAGCACCTACGCCCACTACAAAAAATCTCACAAACTGTGCCCCGTATTTCTCCCAAAGTTGAGCAATCATACCAGCAAATCGGGGCGGAAGTAGAATTTCAGCAGCTCCAGCTGGTCTTCCTTGGTCACAAGATACCCATCCTTCGGGTCCAACCATTGGAAAGAGTGTACCGATTTGCGGTCAGAGCCCTTCGGGTCTTCCGGAGAATAAGCGGGCAGTCTGTCCAGTAGCTCGGGGGCCAGCACCTCAGCAATTTCGGTGGTGGTCAGCGGCGGCATGGCAGGTATGATGGCGGGTATACCCAGCGGTATGCATCGCTCCACATCGCCCAGAATACGCTGAGAGAAATAGAGTTGGTGCTGCTCCATGGGGTACAGCGGCAGCGGCCCTTTCTCAGGCGGGCAGAGCAGGGTATCTATCACCTTGCTGAATCCACGGTTGCTTACGGATGCTACCTCGGGCAGGTGTACATTGAGCACGCGTCCGTATTGGCGATTGAGCGCGCTGTACAGGTTAATGCGGTTTTGCACATACGGGTCCTCGCTGCTCTCCAGCACAGGGCTGTTCTCGTCTGCATCATTGGCCAGCATATCGCAGGTGGTCACAAACACCGTCAGCTCGGGGCGAATATCTGCCAAATGGTTAATCAGGTAATTCGTGGCGCGGGTGTCGGCGGCTACATCGGCTTTCACATTCTCAGGGCCATTGGCCACGGCGCTGTCCAAGTATACCATCATTTGGAAACTCCGCCCGAAGGTGAGGTGAAAGTTATCTTTGTTGATGAGATAATCAAAGTAGCGGCGCTTGGTCCAGTATTGACCGAGTACCGTGCCCGCGCCGAGGAAAGCTGTTTCGTGTGCCATAGGTTGTAATGCAGAATCGTTACTAACTGCTGCCAATATACCACACCGAAACGCCCTTGGCAAGTTGTAAGAACCGTTGCCCGCCAAAAATTGTATCCGAATTTATGTTTGTTCGTCATTTTGCGCTGGATATAGCACATGATTTGTGGTAGAGTGGCAGTAGTTAACATGAGCGATACATACATTTTCGACAATATCAACAAATACCTCGAGCTCGGTCTCTCCATCCAGAGCCCCACTCTCTACTTGGCTCCCGGGTATCAGCCTTTTATGATGGAGGCTGCACAATATTTGCCGGTATCCCCCGATGCCGCG
The DNA here is from genome assembly GCA_017549485.1 of Akkermansia sp. GTDB lineage: Bacteria > Verrucomicrobiota > Verrucomicrobiia > Verrucomicrobiales > Akkermansiaceae > Akkermansia. Next base: position 15,429 of record JAFYUT010000057.1, on the reverse strand, counting down.
GTTCTTACTGCCGATGATACCGCTGCACTCGTTGCCGGTTGTGCCTCCCCCGAGCAACAGGCCACCCTTGCCGAGACCGGTTCCGTTGACTTTATCGCAGACTCTCCCTCCGGCAAATACCACGTGTACATTTATGCGCAAGAAACCGGCTACATGCTCGTTACCATCAGCTTGCATGTGGATGCCTACCTGCGCCAAGGTATTGATTGCCGTTGCTCGGATATTCACCTGCCGTCCGCATGCCCGCCCTCTTGGCGCCGTTTCGGTACCCTCCAGCCCATTTGGGAGGGCGCACCCTCACTCACGGCTGAAGATGCCGAGATTCTTACCGATAGCTTCCTGAGCGAGAAAGAATGGGCACGCCTGCGCGAGACCGGCGATGTTGACTTCGCTTACTCCAATGACTTGGGCCGTTACCGCGCCTCCGTTGTTTCTCAGCGCTTGGGCTACAGCATCTGCTTCCGTATCATCAACAGCACCGTGTTGAGCATGGAGCAAATCGGCCTGCCGTCAGAATACGTTGTGCCGCTTACTCGTTTCACCAACGGTCTCATCCTCGTCACCGGTTCCGTAGGTTCCGGTAAATCCACCACCTTGGCCTCTATCATTGATTTCATCAACCAAGACCGCCACGACCACATCATCACCCTGGAGGACCCCATCGAATCCGTATTCGACCCCAAGGGCTGTCAGGTCAACCAGCGAGAGGTACGCCGCCACACCCAATCTTTCGAGCGCGCCCTGCGTGCCGCCTTGCGTGAAGACCCGGACGTCATCATGGTGGGTGAAATGCGTAACCTTGAGACCATCTCCCTCGCCCTCACCGCAGCAGAAACCGGTCACTTGGTGCTCGGTACCCTCCACACCGGCTCCGCCGCCCGTACCATTGACCGTATCTTGGACGCTTTCCCGCTGGAGGAGCGTGACCACATCCGCATCATGGTGTCCGAATCTCTCCGCGGCGTGCTTTCCCAGCAGCTCATCCCCCGCAAGGATGGTACAGGCCGTGTCATGGCGCTCGAGATGCTTGTCAACACCTCCGCCGTGGCCAACTGTATCCGAGAGGGCAAAACATTCATGATTCCCGGCCTCATCCAAACCGGTAAAAACCAAGGCATGCGCCTTATGGACGACTCCCTCCAAGGCTTGTATCTGGACGGCACCATCTCTGCCGAGGAGTGTATGCAGCGCGCTACAGACCCCGTCATGATGGAGAAATTCCTCCGCGAGCATCCCGTTGCCTGATAACCCCATAACCTTTTAGCATAAATGAAACACCGAATCGACACCTACTTTCAGGCACTCGTAGAGAACGGGGGCTCAGACTTGCACCTTTCCGAAGGGCAGCCCCCCAAAATCCGCGTGCACGGCGACATCGTTCCCATAGAGGAGGGCATCCTCACGCATGAAGACATGGTAGAGCTCATGCAGCCCATTTGCCCCCCCAAACTGTGGAAATTCTATGAGGAAAACGGCGATGCCGACTTTGCGTACGAGATGGACGCCCAATCCCGCTTCCGCTGCAACTACATGAAGCAGCAGCGCGGTTATTGCTGCGTGTTCCGTCTCATTCCCACCAAAATCCTCACCATGGAGCAGCTCAACGTGCCCGAGCAAATCAAACGCTTCGGCGAGATGCGCTCCGGCCTTGTGCTGGTCACCGGCCCCACCGGCTCCGGTAAATCCACCACACTGGCAGCACTCATAGACTACATCAACACCAACTTTGCGCGTCACATCATCACCGTTGAAGAGCCTATCGAATTCGTGCACCCCTCCAAGCGCAGTATTATCACCCAGCGAGAAGTGCCCGAGAATTGCCCCACCTTCGCAGACGGTCTCCGCGCCTCTCTGCGTGAAGACTCCGATATCGTACTCGTGGGCGAAATGCGAGACTTGGAGACTATCTCCCTCGCCCTCACGGCCGCAGAGACCGGTCTGCTCGTTTTCGGTACCTTGCATACCAACAACGCTCGCAAGACCATTGACCGTATCATCGACGTCTTCCCCGCAGAGCAGCAGGCTCAGGCCCGCACCATGTTGGCAGGCTCCCTGCGTGGTGTTGTGGCTCAGTTGCTCATGAAGCGCAGTGATAAACCCGGCCGCGTCGCGGTGAATGAGATTCTCTTCGCCACGCCCGCCGTCAGCGCTATCATCCGCGAAGGCGCCACCCAAAAGTTGGCAGACGTTATTGTAGGCGGTAAAGCCCTCGGTATGCAGTTTATGGACGACGCCATCTGGCAGAAATTGCAGCAGGGCCTCGTCTCCCCGCAAGAGGCCTACATGAAAGCCATTGACAAAGCCCGCTTCAAGAACTTCTTGCCGCCGGAGGACGCCGGCCTGGCCAACGCCGGTGGCGCATAACCCCCCCGCTACTTTCAGCAACCGCGCGGCCAACCACCGCGCGGGTGGTTGCCTCGGCACACCTCCATCCCCCCCACACCATACGCATGAAACGCATAGCCGTATACGCCGGTAGTTTTGACCCGCCCACCCTCGGGCATCTGTACATGATGCAGCAGGGCGCCGCCCTTTTTGATGAGCTCATTGTTGTTGCCGCCGTTAACCCGGACAAAAAAGGTTTCTTTACCCCCGCTCAGCGCCGCCTTGCGCTGGATTCCATGTTGCAGCAGCTTCCCCCCAATGTCCGCATCCATGAGCTGCACCAAGGGTTCCTTGCGGAGTTCGCCCACAGCATCGGCGCCACCCACCTCCTGCGTGGCGTGCGCAACACCATAGACTTTGAGTACGAGAAAACCATGGCCCGCGTCAACGCCCAAATGGTCCCTCAGCTTCAAACCGTCTTCCTCACCCCTTCACCCGAGTGTGAAAACATCAGCTCCTCCCTCGTCCGCGGCCTCATCGGCCAGCCCAACTGGGAACATTGGGTGCGCCCCCTCGTTACCCCCACCACCTTCACCCTTATCCAAAACCTTTCAAACTAAAAGCAGCAGTCTGAAAAGACTGCTGCCCCATCCCGGCGAGCCCGCTCGCCTAACTTAAAAATACTTTGTACCTTGTAAATAAAAAAGCCCCTCTCCCGAGGGGCTTTTTCATCACAGGCTATCGCCGAAATCCTCGCGGAACTTCGCGGCCAGCTTCTCCTGCCAATCGCTCAGCGGCTGAAGCTTACCGAAGAAGAAGCGCAGCACGGCCGGCTCCTCCACCCACTTAAGGCCACCAATCAAGTGGCGGTTATCGTACAACCACTTCACGCGGTCAGCGCAGTACTTAATCTGAGACAGCGTAAATACGCGGCGGGGGCAGGCCAAACGCACCAGCTCCAGCTCGGCATAATTCTCAGAGCCATCCGGGTTACGCTGCTCAGACAAAGAGCCGCGCTCCATACCGCGGATACCACCGGCAATGTAAAGCGCCGTAGCCAACGCACCGGCAGGGTACTGCTCATGCGGAATATTCGGCAAGAACTCAGAGGCATTGATATGGGCACCCAAACCACCGGCCGGCTTCACCATCGGGATACCGTAATCAGAAAGCTCCTTCACCAAGTACTCAATAAAGATGGGGCCTTGGTTAATAATCTCCTCATCCAGCGTCTCCAACAAGCCCACAGCCATGGCCTCCATAGCGCGCACCTCCATACCACCGTAGGTCAAGAAACCCTCATACAGCGGGATGAACGCCTTCATGCGCAGAATATAATCCTCATTGTTAGACACAATGGCACCACCGCGGGCAAAGCCCAACTTGCGGCTGGAGAAGTAGATGAGATCCATCTCATCTGCAATCTTACGGATAATCTGAGCAATGCTCATATCCTTGGCAGCCTCTTCACGCGTCTTAATGAAATAGAGATTGTCTTGGAGCAGGGAGGCATCCAGCACACTCATCACACCGTACTCCTTACATACAGCGGCCACATCCAGCATATTCTGCATGCTCAGCGGCTGACCACCAATCAGGTTTGTACCGGCTTCAATACGCACAAACGGCACATGCTCAGGGCCTACCTCCTCAATCAGCGCACGCAGACGTGCAATATCAAAATTGCCCTTGAAGGGGTAATCCAAATTCGGGTCAAGCCCCTCGGCTATAATAAGCTCCTCCACGCGGCCACCCTTACGGGTAATGTGGGCCTTCGTCGTCGTGAAGTGGAAATTCATCGGCACCACATCACCCTCTTTCACAAACGTCTCAGCAAGAATATTCTCGCAAGCGCGGCCCTGGTGAGCAGGCAAGAAATATTTGGTGCCGAACACCTGCTCAATTACACGGGACAAACGGTTAAACGTCTCAGAACCGGCGTAAGAGTCATCAGCCTGCATAGAGGCTGCAATCTGATTATCACTCATGGCGTTCACACCCGAGTCCGTCAGCATATCCATGAACACATCACGGTTCTGCAGCAAGAACGTATTATTACCGGCCTCCTTCAACTTGGCCACACGCTCCTCCACAGTGGGCAGAAACAGCTTTTGCACCACGCGTACCTTGTGCATCTCCAACGGCACTTGGTGCTCCTCTTTGTAAAACTTGACTACTGACATATCAGATTGATTGATGGTTTATTGTTGCATCCGGCCACGCCATAACTCCTTTATGCGGAAAAATGAACCTGCAACCGAACGAGCGCAAATTATACCATCCCCCACCCCCATGTCAATGTGCTATTTTGGCATACACCCACTTTTCTATCTAAAAAGCAGCAGTCTGCAAAGACTGCTGCCCAATCACCGCGAGCATCGCCGCCTAACTCAAAAAAGCTTTGCTTGCCAAGGCTCAGCTTCAGCGGCGACGTCTCCATCGTAAATTGCCTGCCACAGCGACTTGTGAGGGGGTAGAAAGGCGCAGCCTCGAAGCCCCAAGCACCACCGTGGCGCAGACGGGTAATTAGAAAATGAGCTTTTGGACCTCTCCGCGGTCAGAGTGCCTAATCACACCCTCACGCTGCGGATACGCCGCAAACGACACCGCCTCCCCGCGGAACGCATAGTCCACATCATCCACCGCTGCCGTAGAGTGAAACTCCGTAGCCCCCGTCAACTGTTCAATTGCCGCAATGTTACTCGGCCTTACCCCGGCACCCGGCATAATGATAATGCGCCCTGCGGCACGCTTCACCAGCTCCGCAATCATCGGTGCTCCAATCTCAGCCGTAGCCTGCTGGCCGGATGTCAGCAAACGGTCGCACCCCAACTCAATAATCTGCTCCAGCGCCTCAAACGGGCAGGGGCATACATCAAATGCACGGTGGAAGGTGATACTCATCTCACCCGCGGCTGCCACCATCTTGCGGCAAGCCTCCATATCAATCAGCCCCTCACGCGTCAGCGCACCTATTACCACACCATGCACCCCCACCTCTCGGCAAAACTCAATATCGCGGCACATCGTCTCCACCTCCTCATCAGAGAAACAAAAACCACCATCCCTCGCACGTATCAGCACATTCACATCCAGCCCCAACTGAGCCTCCACCACACCACGTATCAACCCATGGCTCGGCGTCACACCACCGCAGGTAATCGCCGTGCACAACTCCACGCGCACCGCTCCCCCCGCCGCTGCCTCTTTCGCCTCAAATACCGACGTGCAACATACTTCCAGCTTTCTCATATTCCGATAAATTGTGTTCAGTTTAAGTGCTTAAAATAGACAAAAAACGTAATCCTGACTCATTCTACCATACTAACGCCTTTCTTTCAAGACCATTGACAAAGAATACTGTTAATTTGATTTTTTCGTTTTTGATACATTTACTTCATGTATGTAAATATACGCATGCAGACGCCTGAACGATATCTTGCCGGGTAAGAATGTCATTCTTAAGAGTACCTGCTCCCCAATGAAAGTATTTTCTTCTCGGTAAGGTGATTTATGCCTTTCTTTTCAAGAGATTGATTTCTTTTCCTGTGAACGTAAATGATTGCATATCAAAAGAACATAATCTGTGTATGCTATTGAGCTCAGAAATTCCCGCTTGCTACGGGGCTTTCAATATGGTAGAATGGTAAAAGGAACGTGTAAATCGTTTACTTGTTATGCTTAGGAAAACATTTCTTTTAACTATACTGGCGGCAGCAGGGGTAAGCTCCGCTGCGGTGGAATATCCGGGTGCAAATCCGGGTGTGGCAAAAGCCTCGCAGAGAGGTATTACCTATACGGTGAGCAATGAGGTATTGAGTGCCGACTTCTCTTGGAAAGACGGCGGCGTGTATTTCGGTGGATTCAAATCCGCAGACGGCACGTTGTTGGTTGATGGTGGGGAGCCTTTGTTCCGCATTACCTTGGCCGACAAGCGTGAGTTGAGTTCTGCCGACATGGTCGCTACAGCACCGCGGATTGTTGACCTGAAAGGCGACCCCGGCAGTCTGACTGTTTCGAAGCAGCTGCCGGGCAAGGCCATTAGCTCCACGTTCACCGCGCCTGATGGCTCATTCTCCGTTAAGTGGCGAGCAGTACTGCGCAATGGTTCTCACTATCTGCGTCAGGAATACACCATTAAGGCCTCCGGCTCCCCCGTATTCTTCAATACCATCACACCGCTGCAGGTTATTCCTACTGCCGCCGGTGGCACTCCCACCATTTCCGGCAACACCACCAATGGTACTGTGGTTGTGACAGACAAGCTCTTCATGGGGCTGGAGACGCCGATGTCGTTCATGACAGTGGGGCAGCAAGGCAGCGTACAGGAAGACACATGGACAGCTGAGGCATGGACGCCGCAGATGTTCGGCAGCGTCTTCAATATCCCGGAGAGTTTCGGAGCCGTGTACGGCAAGAAGTATGATGCCAAGAATGGCCCGATTCTGCGTGATTTGATGGTGGCCGAAGGTCCGGTAAACTTTACCGAATCCGGCGAACTGGTAGTGGATTTCAAATACAAGCGTGGCAACAATCGTTTGAATATTGTGGCTGTGCAGTTGGTGTCCGCAAGTGGCCAAGTCATTACAGAGGATGTACACCCCGGTTACACAGGCGAAAAATCCAAAGCCTCGGAGTACCGCATCAATGTTCCTGCCGCCGGGACATATCACCTGCGTTATTGGGTAGAGACGAAGACTGAGCCGTTGACCAGCAGCGGCAGCATCTCCCTGTCGCTGCCCATGGGAAATCCCGAAGAAGCAAGTGCCGCTGTACCCGATAATCTGGTACGTGGAAGCTGGGTTCGCAAGACCAAGCTGCAGCCCAAGAACCGGTGGAAAGTAAACTCCGTCATCGGTCTATTTGCTCCCGACCAGCAGCGTCGCTCCTTCCTGAGTTACATTGAGCGCGAGAAGCCCGTGCCCTACCGCACCATGGTTCATTACAACGACTGGTACGAAGTAGGTATTGTACGCCACGATTTCAAAGACCCGATGAAGCGCACCACAGAGGCTATCTCCATGGGGATAGCCAAGACGTGGAAGCGTGAGTTGTTTGAAAAGCGCAATACCAAAATTGACGCATTTGTGATTGATGACGGCTGGGACGACTTCAACAGCCTGTGGGACTTCCATATCGGCTTCCCCCAGGGCTTCGCCAACCTGAACAAACTGGTGACTTCCATGGACTGCGGCATGGGTACATGGCTTGGCCCGGTAGGTGGCTACGGCTACAGCAAGAACCAGCGAATCGCCTATTGGAACAGAACTCACCCCAATAACCGCATTTCCAACTTCGAGCTCTCCAACCCCATCTACTTCGATGCCTTTGTGGGACGCTGCACCGATATGGTGAAGAAGTACGATATGCGCTACTTCAAGTTCGATGGCATATCCACCAAGCCCATCGCCTATGGCCCTGCCGGTCTGGAAGATGCGGAAGGCATCATCAGCGTGTTGGGGGCTCTGCGAGAAGCTCGCCCGGATATCTTCCTCAATACCACGGTAGGTACCTGGGCAAGTCCGTTCTGGTTCATGCATGCCGACTCCATCTGGCGACAGGAGGGCGACTTTGACCAGGTGGGTACCATGGGTGATGCTCGCGACCGCTGGATTACCTACCGCGACCGCTTGGTACACGAGATATTTGTGACCGGCGCTCCGCTCTTCCCCATCAATTCCATCATGATTCACGGTACCATCATCACTAAGAATGGTCCTCCTCGCGTCATGAGTAAAGACCCTGCCAACTGCATCAAAGAAATCCGTACCGCCTTTACCAGCGGCTCCGGTTTGCAGGAAATCTACGTGGATGCCGACCTGATGAACCAGCAAGGCGGCGTGCTCTGGGACGAACTGGCACGTAACATTGCATGGATTCGTCGCAATGCAGATGTGCTGGCCGACGTGCATTGGGTAGGCGGCAATCCCTGGGACAAGCAGAAGAAAGACGGCGATATCTACGGCTGGGCTTCTTGGAACAAGCAGAAGAGCACGCTGTCTCTGCGCAATTCTTCCAAGTACACCAAGACGCTGAAAGGCACCCTGCGCCAGATTCTGGACGTGCCGCCGACAATCAAAGGCACCGTTACCCTGCGCAGCTCCTTTGATGACCAGACTCGCTTGCCCATCATGGATTGCGACATTGATGTAGATGCCCCCATTGAGATTACCCTCAGTCCCTTCGACATTGTCACCATGGAAGGCACCTGCGACATGAAATAAACGATTTAATCGAATCAAAGAAAAGCCGCTGTCTGTAAGGATGGCGGCTTTTCCGTTTGTACATCATCAACTTGGAGTATTCCTTGACAATCGGGAAGGGGGCGGTATACTGAGAGAATAGAAATGGAGGAGATAGGAAGATGATACGATTTTTCATGATGCTGCTTTGCTGTTGTTGGGGGATGGGTGCCGGGGTGGTTGGGGCGGATGCTGTGGATGAGGCACACGCCCGCAATGCTCGCTTGCCGGATTACGCGGCTTTGCACCGCTTGATAGCTGATGAGACGGTGCCGATGATGTGGTTGTTTGTGGGGGATAGTATCACGCATGGGTGTTTGCATACCCACGGGGGACGCAGTTTTGCAGAGCATTGGATGGAGCTGGTGAAGTGGGAGCTGCGGACGCCCCGTGGGGCTCGCCGCACCAATGATATCGTTATCAATGCCGGGGTGAGCGGCGAAACGGCAGGGGGATTTTTGTCGCAGGCAGAGTGGCGTTTAAAACAGTTTCGGGCGCAAGTGGTGTTTATCAATTTCGGTATCAATGATGGCTCTCGGTGCAAGGCCTTAGAATCATTCAGGGGTGATTTACAGCAGATTGTAACCATGGTGCGAGAGCAGGGGGCTATACCGGTATTACAAACGCCTAGCCTTACACTTGCCGGTGAGGCGTATCGACCCGACTATGCCGGTGTGGTGCGAGAGGTGGCCGCCGCGCACGGTGTGCTGTTGGTGGACCACAGTGCCGCATGGTGCGATTATGCCTCCGCCTCCCCACAGTGCGCTCCGCAAGAGCTGATGAATGACAACTTACACCCCAATGCCCTTGGCCACCGCCTGATGGCCCAAACCCTTGCGCGTAGCCTGGGTATCTCGCCACCCAACAGCCGTACCCTCACCCTCCCACCCCGCCAAGCTGAGTGAGACCGGGCTTGATGGTAGAAGTCTGCCATCAGCCGGTATAGGCACTTTTTAACGCTTGTTCATGATGCTGCTTTTGGGCCTTTGGGAGACGTCCTTAGCCCGGCGGGGCGGGGGATTGGCTCTTCGTCTAACATTGTGGAATGCGTCAAAAGCGGAAAAAATCAAATTCCACAATGTTAGGACTTGACCCGGAAATTTGATGAAACTTGTTCGTATGCTACTATGTGATGGAATTAGTTGAATTGATTTCGGGAGAACTGAATATATGATAAAAACAAGCGTCCTCTCACGATGTTGCTCCGTAACATTCTCGATATCTATTTAACCTCGAAGTGCGTAACTCATGAAGCGAGCTGCTTCCCAGATTTGAAGATTATTGCTCGCTAAAATTGATATCGGTAAACAAATGTTGATGCCGTAATTATAAACCCCGTAAAGGGAGGAGGCTTTTCTGTACGTGAAGACAATCGTCCAAAGAACGCCATAGGAATGTTCTGTAAGACCGGAATATCCCTTACCAAGGAACGGGATGCATACGTTGTGTCCACCTGGGTGCAATAGAGATACGACTCTCCATACTGTGCTTAAGCATATTTCCAATTCATCCATATTGGTGATGGCTGACATGCTTTGATCCGGTCGGTAGTATGTATTACACAGCAAATATGCGTATTCTCTGTCGGCTCCTGCCGGTAATTTCAGAGCAATAACACTGCCTTTAGGTAATAAAACCGTTGCTTTTTTTGCGTTTGTCACATCATGAGGAGGTACTGCTTGTTTATCAAACGTTACTAATTTATTTTGTTCATTCAAGTAATAAATGTAGGTGTTCGGTGAGTCATAACATGCTTTAAAAGCAGACCAATCAAATTGAGCTGACTCTTTTTTCGATGCCGGAAAATATTTGTGCATGAACTGCCCCATAAGATTAAGAGTAGGTTTATTATACTCATTGATAACTAAGCCCCCTGCAATATTGTTGCGGTTATAAGAGAGTATCAGGTCTCCCTTTTGTTCAAATATAGAGGATATAACCAAGCTTACTTTCCCGTTCAGAGGATGGTCATCATTTGTTTTTGTTGGTATGATTATACGCGACGGGAGCCAACGATGCATAAGGGTAATGAACCATGGCAGCAAGAATAATAGCCCCCCGCCCACAATGACATGAAACATCCATTTTTCCTTGTCAAATTCGATAACACTAACGACAAAGGCATACCATCCTAATATGCAAGAGGATGCACTTAACGGGGCTATCGAATGAATAGAATAATACAATTTTTTTTTGAATAAGGAAAAGGTCATATAATCAATAAAAAACTACATGTTAAACTAACTCACATTATGCGTTTTGTCAACCATCTTCCGATGCAACAATGAATATAATGCTCTATTATCACTTACTGCAACAGGACGAGGGAGAAGAAGCCCCGGAATTGCTCCATAAAAAAAGGCACCCGAAATGGGTGCCTTTTTTATGGAATTAACGAGCCATCAGCTTGGAAAAATTGAGCCCGGAATTCGCGGTTTTCATTTTTCCTACGTTCAGGTTAAGTAAACATGGAGCAAAATCTTAATGTATTGAATGGTAACTCCTTGAGAAATCACCTGCTCGATTTAGGTTCCTGTCACATCACTTGTAAGCGGGTAGGTAAAATGAAATACAGCATTCGAAAAAAACAGCCATATAGAAGAAAGGCCTTTCTCTATTCCGTATATGGACAGCGGGAATTACGCTAACCATAGTCTATTTTCTTTTCGCTATGGTTTTGCCCGGCGTGGAATTAGTAGCATCCTTCAAAGCCGTTTTTATTCGCTTTGCTTGAATCGTCAGTAAGAATATGATAGAATGCTCACACGCAATAGAAACGAACATTCTCTATAAAACTCAAAGGCTGTCACTATGTCCAGTATCGATATCTTTCAAGGCGAGGCTCCTTCTCTAGAATCATACTGGAGATCTATCATACTATTTGGAGTAAACTCTGCTTCATATAAGTTTGCTCTAGCTCAGTCGGTAATGAATGTTGCAAAAAACGGCTCAAGTATGATTAGCCTTGACGATTTGGCATTGCCCTATGCTTCACATCTGTGCAATCATTTGAAAAAATCGCCAAAACAAATTACAGGAAGGACAGGGCCTTTCATTAAAGCCTGTGTAGACTTTAACAATCATACCATTGGAGCAGATGAACTGAGGATAGCCACCTTAAGACATGGGTTCAATTGCGTCTTAGATGCTTTTCATGTTGTGAACCGAGAGCAAATAGTCGTAGATTTCTTTCAGAAAGACTTTCATGGAACTCGAAAGAACATAATCCTCACTGATGCTATTCACCAACTGGCAGTTACTGATACTTTCTGCAATTTACAGCATGAAACAGAGGCCAGATGGAGATTGGTGGAAACCGCATGGGAGCATGGTCTGAATGCTAACCTGCTAGGGGTCAAATATGATCAAAACGAAAATCTACTATTTGTAGATAATTACCTGCAGAGAAAAAATATTACCTCTGCAAGAGATGCCCTGAATGGATACCAGAAAGGCAAATGCTTTTACTGTTTTCGTGATATTGATGTGGACCAGCATTCCGTAAACGCATGTGATGTAGACCACTTTTATCCCCACGTTCTAAAACCATACATCAACGGGGCGAACTTGGACGGCATATGGAACCTCGTTCTCTCTTGTAAGAACTGTAATCGTGGAGCAGATGGTAAGTTTGCCAAGGTTCCATCCACAAAATATGTCAAACGGTTACATAAAAGAAACGAATTTCTCATTAGTAGTCATCACCCACTTCGCGAAACGCTCATGCAGCAAACAGGCACAACCGAGCGCCAGAGAATTGGGTTCATGAAAAATATCGATACACAGGCTGCATCGTATTTAATACATCGATGGGAAGTACAAAACGTTAACCCAGAAATTTTCTAAATGAAAAACACAAAGGAACACACCGATATCACACTGGAATACTACAATAACAATGCATCTGCATTTACTACTGATACACAGAATGTAGATTTTTCGGAGTTTCAGAAAGATTTTCTCCGTTTTATTCCTGATGGTGGGCTCATCCTCGACTTGGGTTGTGGTGCAGGACGAGATAGCAAGGCATTTATCGATGCAGGTTACAGTGTAGATGCAGTGGATGGTTCCGAAGCTCTGTGCAAAATCGCAGAATCCCACATAGGTAAATCTGTTACGTGCACTAGATTTCAAGATTTTGAGCCTCAGGGAATGTACGATGGCATCTGGGCATGTGCTTCGCTTCTACACTTGAATCCAGACGAAATCTCCGAGCTTCTCAAAAAGTTGGTTGAACATCTTAAACCTAGCGGATACATGTATCTGTCTTTTAAATATGGCGAGTTCGCAGGCTTCAAAAGTGGACGCTTCTTCCAAAATATGACTGAAGGCAATTTTCGTCGACTTCTACAGGCAATTCCTAGCCTTCACGTTGTAAAAGAAACCATTACTGGCGATGTGCGTCCTGGTCGAGAGAATGAACAATGGTTGAATATAATAATATCCAACACACTATATAAAGAACACGTTCACATTATGGAAAGTGATGGATAGGGATAAGAACATGTTCAGAGAGAGCTAATTGAAAGAAATAGGTAATACACAGCTAAAGTCTTCTAGACTTCCTAGTTCAAGACGATAATATTCATCCTTTTCTTTTTCCACTTTGGGCAAAAGTAAGCGGAATTCGTTTTGATGCGCAAATTTGGTTCTTTTTCGATATACTGGATTCAGGTATAAATCCTCAGCATCTGAGTATGTTACCTTGTCCCATACATAACCACTCATGTCAACGAGTGTTTTTGCTGCTAGAGCAAGCCTATGCTCAAACATTTTCTTTTTAACGATTATTATACCATAATTTTCTTCTTTATTTGTGAACTCTTCTATTAGCTTTTGAGAAACAAAGTCAGCCAAGCTCAATTGATTCAAGTTTTGTTTTTTTGCGTAACTAAAACAAAAAATAGGGCTTTTGAGTTTAGCATTTATCTTCATATTTGTTAATTCACATACAGAATACTTTCGCGCTTTTGTTCGCACATACAAAACGCCCCTTGCGGTTTCTGTATACAGCCCCTCTTTAGCATCGCCCTGTCCGCCGTCTTCTAAGCTACGAAACCAAGATATTGGCTTCATGTATAAACTTCCTCTTTTGATTTCTTCTAAGTATTCCAATTTACTTATCTTATATAATATATCGTACATAATTTGAAATAGAATTAAGTTTATACATACTGTTTTGGATGAAACTATGCTTATCAGTATAATCATTCATCATTCAAACCCAAGTATTTGAATGCCCTCCTCATTTCTACTACTGAGGAAAATCTTTGACTATAATCAGGACTTGTTCCTCGCAATACAAAAGACTTAAGTTTTTCATCCTTAATTTTGTTGATATGTAGAGAACCTGTTAGAACATATTTAATAATTATGGTTAGAGCGTATATTTCATGTGCGATAGTATAGTTAGCATAGCCATCAATTCTCAATTTAGGGTCATTACAGCAACCCTTCATCTCAGTTTCTGTACTGGTTAGATAACTCTCTGTTGTTTTGACTAGACCTAAATCTGCAATTTTTATCACCACTGCATCATCGTACTGTTTAAATAAAATATTTGTTGGGCTAATATCGCGATGCAAAATATTTTTTGAGTGAATATATTCAAATGCTTTGAATATCTGAAAACATACGCGACGCCGTGCGTCTATATCAAACTCAGGTTTATTATTGTTGAGGGAGACGTAATCAGCTAGCGTACCATCTAGCTTCTCCATAATGAACTCGTCACGGTCTTCAATGTATTTATATACCTCCGCAATATACGGTGACGACAGTGTGTGCATAATTTCAAACTCTTTCCGGAATCTCTCTTTATCCTTTTCTGATAAATCTCTTCGCGCTGTCTTTACAACAAAATCCTTTCCGTAGAATTCGTCTCTATATTTATACACATTTGCGTATGATCCGTTCCCTATCATATACTTTTTAAAGTGGCCTTGACTTGAAAACGAACAATCCACCTTGATACTTGCGTCAGGGATAAAAATTTTTCGTGTGTGATAGATTGGCGCTTCCGGCGTATAGGGAGGAATAGGACTTCCGCAACTTTTTCTTAAAAATTTTCTGCACCTGTTTATAAACTCTTTGTATTCCTCGGCTACAGTAAAAGCCCATTCTGTATTTTTAAGCCCAGATTCTAAAAGATTGGTTATATCTATGATTTTGATAAGATTCCTACTAGAATCTGCCCAAAAATGATTACTATTCTCATCTGTGGGCAATCTTTCATTCATCAGTGAAAACAGTTTAACATAATGATAGTGCAAAGATGAAAATAATTGGCGTAGTTCTTCGTTATTGAAGTCAGCATAGAGCTCCTCAAAATCTGGTCTTGTTAGCAAATCTGAGGAAACCAGATTTTTTCTTGCCTGTATTATGATATCTTCTATCTTTCCCATGTTCTCTTTTCTCTTCTGGCTATTCTAGCACAGATGGTGCAAAAATCAAGTGGATAGCGTGTAAATAGCTTAATTTGCAGCACTTGCACATTATTACACATATAATATACTCTCAAAGAGCTTATGCTATTAACCTATAACTCAAAACACCACCTGCAAGCCTAGGACACCACAAAGCAGGGTAAGAATGAGTCCCGGTCTCCGTCCATCGCTTGCAATAGTCTTTTTTTATCCCCTTGCAAGCGATGCTCCAACTTAGGTTGTCATCCAGCGAAAAATGCCCCTTAACCATCTGATTCTGTGCAGCTTGCCAGTTCGAATTTTAGTATAAAAAATCAAATTCCACAATGTTAGGACTTGACCCGGCTTCTATCACTTTGGTCTGTAAGACCAAAGTGCCTACGCCTGGCGGCAGCCCATTCTGGCCTGCCTGGGCGTAGAAAAACAGCGTATCAGGT
>JAFYUT010000056.1 GCA_017549485.1 Akkermansia sp. | reverse complement strand
CCTGCTGTACCCGGAGGATGCTCCGCGCCCGGATTTCACCGTAATTGAGTTCTCAGATTCACCCCGCCCCATGGTGATTGATAATGCTGTGATTGATGCCGCCAATGCCCGCATCAATGCCCGCTACGGTGTGCCTGCTCCTGCTCGTCTCAAATAATTCATCCCCCCTTTCATTATTATGTATCGTCAATTGATTGTTATTGCTCTTTCCGGGCTGGTCCTGACCTGTTGCGAGCCTACCGAGCGTACTGCTATCACTAAAAAGGAGGATAAAAAGCAGCCTACCGAACAAAGTGTGCAAGAGACATCTGCTGCCACAACTCCGGTTGAGCAGCCTGCCGACACCGAGTCCTCGGCTCCTGAGGTGACTGAACCCGCTGTAACGGCACCTACCGAGCAAGAACCGACGGTTACCCCGGCAGATACGCCTCAGCCCACCCCTGCCGATGCCTCTGATGCGGAGCAGCCGGCAGATAAAACGGCAGATGCGGCGTCTTCTCAGTTGTCTGTTGCACTGACCGTGCAGGATTATAACCGCGTAATGCCTTGGGAGAAGCAGTCTGCCTCCAGTACGCGCCTTAACGGTGTGTATTTGGGAGATGGCAAGGTGCTTACCCTCGGCTCTTCTCTGGCATCTGCCAATTATGTAGAGATAAGCCTGCCGGATGCCTCCCGCACCGTCCCGGCCCGCGTGTTGCGCTATGACAGCGACCTCAACCTCGGCTTGCTGGTGGTAGATAATGAGGAGGATGCTACCATTTTTGAAACCCGCAGTGCCTTGGCTGTGGGTGCTGCCATGGATAAAGATGCCAAGGCTGAGTTGTGGTGCACTCTTAATGGCACGCAGCCGGCAGCTATTGCCTTGCAGGGTGAAATCGGCACGACAGATCGCGGTTTGCCGCGTTTGCAAATGCGTACGGACCAAGCCGTGCCCGGCAATTACAGCCATGGTGCCCCCGTGGTGGCAGACGGCAAGCTTGTGGGTATCAGCGCCGGGTATAATTCCGCCGCTCGTCAGCTTAAAGTCATTAATGCTGAGCTTATCAGCCGTTTCCTCAATGCAGATGCCGCGGCGCCCAAGGGGGTGCCCGTTATGGGGGTGAGCATGGCTGAGCTGACAGACCCTGTCTTCCGCCGCTATCTCAAGCTCAGTGACGACCGCACCGGTATTTATGTGAGCAATGTGCAACCCACCGGTGCTGCCGCTGCCGCAGGGCTGAAAAAGGGTGATGTGCTCACCTCTATTGAAGGCCTTAAAATCGACAACCGCGGGCGTTGCAATCTGCCACGCTATGGTATGGTTGATGTAGCTACCGTGGCACGCTACCTCAAGCCGCTGGGCGAAACGCTCAAGATTACCTACTGCCGAGATGGCCAAGAGTTTGAGGCAGAGATGCAGCTTAATCGCGATGCTGAGGAGAAAGCACTCATTCGTACCGAGGCTAACGGCGCTGCCCCGCGTTATCTGGTATGGGGTGGTTTGGTGTTCCAGCCGCTCACCACGAATTATCTGGAGGCTCTTAAGACTGAGGCCAAGGCTTTGCCCATTGAGTTCATGAAGCTGGAAGACCGTGAAGAGGAGTTACAGCAGCGCGGGTTCCGAGAGTTGACCGCGCTTACCATTGTGGTACCCACCAAGGCCACCATGGGCTATGATTCCTGCAACTTTGCCATGGTTGAAAAAGTGAACGGTGCCGAGCCGCACAGCTTTGAAGAGTTCGTCTCTCTGCTCAAGGCTCCCACGGAGTCCGGTATGGTAGAGATTGATATCAACAAGCCGCCGTACCGAATCTACATGGAAAGTGCCGCCGCCGAGGCTGCCAATGATGAGCTGCGCCGCGCCGGTATCATTAAGCTTCAGCGCCTGACGGAGCAAGATTAAAGCTCTGCCACCTCGCGCTCAGAGCGTTTCACCTGATTTTCGGCAGCAGAGTCTTACCGGGCTCTGCTGCCTTGTCAACAATAAGTTTATGTGTGCCAGGTACAAATATGAAGAGCCTGAAACGCCACAGGGCACATTGCCCCCGCGGCGCAGGCCCCGGCCTGTGCCTGAGCAAGACCCCGTATTCCCCTATGATGATGACGAGCCCGCCCCGGCTCCTGCACCACGGGAGGACCCCTACGGCCAGCACGCAGACATGCTCCCGCAAGAGCCGCCACCCCCGGCTAAACCTCAGCGCCGCTCCTACTGGGAGGTGCCGGAGGATGAGCCTCGCCGAGATGCTGCCCCGGCGGCCGGTGTTCATAACCCGTGGGCCGATGTAGCCAAACCTCCCCCCAAGGGTACGGGGTTCTGGAAAGGTGTGTGGCTTATCTTCGGGTTCCCGTTCCGCATGGCGTTTTTCCTGACACGCAATTTGCCGCTGCTCATTATGTGGCCATTGCGCATTATGGCAGCCATGGTGATTGTGGGTATCTTTTTATTTGCGGTGTTAGCCGGTCTTTACACCGTGAAAGGCGGGCGTTATGATATCACACAAGTACTGCGCATGCCCGAGCGCAGTATCGTGTTAGACCGCACCGGCCTTGAAATCGGCACCCTGCATGGTGAAAATCGCCGCAGCATTGAATCGCTGGATGAAGTGCCGCAATATTTTATAGATGCTATCGTGCTGCAAGAAGACCGCTCATTCTGGGAACACGGCGGTGTAGACCCCCGCGGTGTCATGCGTGCCGTGGCACAGGTGTTCAAGCATGGCCGCACCACGCAGGGTGCCTCTACCATCACCATGCAGCTGGCTAAGAATACCTACAACCACGCCGAGCGTAATTTTGACGCCAAACTTACCGAGGTTGTACTGGCCCGCCGTATTGAGGCCACGTATGATAAAAAGACGATTCTTACCTGCTACATCAACCGCGTGTTCTGGGGGCATACCTACTTAGGGCTCAAACAGGCAGCTTACGGTTATTTCAGTAAAGAACCCTCAGAGCTCACCATCGGTGAGTGTGCCTTGCTGGCCGGTATTGTGTGCAACCCCAACGAGTTTTCGCCCTTGCGCAATCCCTCTGCCGCTAAAGTACAGCGTGATAAGGTGCTGCTGCTATTGAAAGATTTCGGCAAAATTACCCATACGCAGTACGAGATTGCGCGCAATGAGCCCATCATCACCCGCCGCCCCGAGCCCCGCGGTTATGATAATTACTCTCTCGACCTCATCCGTGCTGAGGTGGATCACATTCTTACCTTGCTTGATGCCAACGGGCAGCGGGTAAAGGAGGATGCACTGTACTCCGGCGGGCTTATCGTTAAAACAACGCTCGACCTCAATCTGCAAGATGATGTGATGCGCGATATGGATGCCCGCCTCACGGCCAATATTGAGGGACTCAAACATTACAAACACCAAACCCGCGCTCAGTACCAAGCCTTGGTCAAACAGCTGCGTGCCGAAAACCCGGAAAACATCATTCCCGCCCCCAAATATGTGCAGGGCGCTTGCGTGATGATTGACAATGCCACCGGCGCCCTCCTTGCCGTGGTGGGTGGCCGAGACAGCGGAGAATCCCCCCTGAACCGCGCCTTGCAAAGCCGCCGCCAAGTGGGCTCTCTCTTCAAGCCGATGGTGTATTCTACCTATTTTGAGCAGGGCGGGGGGCCTAATTCCATGATTTCGGATGCCCGCTTGCAGCCCGGCGAAATCCCCGGTGCCAAAAAGTGGAGCCCCCGCAATGCCGATGGCCGCTATAATGGCCTCAAACCGGCTTCTTGGGGGTTGCTCAAGAGCCGCAACACCATGTCTGTGCGCGTGGGGGCGCGTGCCGGTTTGCAAAATGTGGTTAACACGGCACTGCGCTCCGGTTTCCCCGACCCGCCCAAATGGCTGGGCCCCACCATTTACCTCGGCACGTGGGAGGCCTCTCCCCTGGAGGTTGCTACCTCATTTACCACCTTTGCCAACGGTGGCGTGCGCCCCACTCCCTACATTATTGAGAGTATTACTGACTCCGAGGGGCGCGTCATCTGGCAAAATCAACCCTCAGCCACTACGGTGTACAGCAGGCGCACGGCCAATGCTACCTCTGATATCCTGCAAAAAATCACCAAAAAAGGCGGTACGGCGGCCAATGTAGTGAACCTCGGGTTTGATAAACCCTGCGGGGGCAAAACCGGTACCACCAATGCGTATAAAAATGCGTGGTTCTGTGGCTTTACCTCTGAGATTACAGCTGCCGTGTGGGTCGGGTTTGACCGCCCCGTTACCATTGCTGATAAGGCATACGGCGGTACCGTGGCTCTCCCCCTGTGGGTGGGGGCCATGCAGTGCGCCGAAAAACGTGGTTACAAAATGGCAGATATCCGCACCACGCCCACTGCCGGCCGCAATATGGGGATTCGCCTCTGCCGTGTCTCGGGGGCTCTTGCTCATGCCGGGTGTGAGGCCAAGCGCACGGCCTATACCGACACCATGGTGGATTTCTCTCTCCCCCGCCACCTTTGCGCTCACCATTCTTCCACGGATGCTTTGGTGGATGATGACACTGCAGAAATTGTGGAGGACCCGTCATCTGCCCCTGCCGATGGTTTCGCCGAAGAACCGGAATATGCCCCGCTTTTCACCAATGACGACTTTGCGGAGATTGTTCAATAACCCATAGTTTGTTATGATACCGGTACTGGCACATAATCCTGAGTTAATGCTGTTGTGGCTGAGTGGGGCTGCCATTATTGCCATGGTTGCCCCCACGGTAGTATACACCGTATTGTCGGCTCTGGGGTTTATGCTGGCCGGGATAGGGCTCAACGTATCTTGGTGGCGCAGGCTTTTGGCGCCGGCGGTCAGTGCGCTGTTGTGCGCCCTGTTGTCTTTGGTGGTAGTGGTCGGCAAGCTGGTAGAGAGTGCGGCATCCGTGTCTGTTTCATGGGGTGCGTTGTTGGGCGCGGTCTTGTTCCTGTTCCCGGTCTTTCATTGTCGCTTTTTTCTTCAATTCAGCTGGTTGCGCTCAGCTTTGGCCGCCGGTATCATTGTGCTCTTGCACCTTGTGTTCTTCGTGCTTCTTGTGACCTTGTTGGCATATTGCTTCCCGCAATATGTTCAAGTTGCGTGAGTTTGCTCTTTACAGCAGTTGTTCTACTTGCTATATTATTTTTGCTATGAAACAACATAACTTCTCGCAACGACCTATTGAAATGATACCTATTCTTAATATGAAAACCCGCACCAAGGTAATTCTTGTCAGTGTGCTCGTGTTGCTTTTTGCCGTATTCATGGTGTTGTATCACAATACCAGCAATGAGAAGGTAGATGGTGGTTATGTGGCCTATGTGCGCACCAATCCCATTGTGGGTGTGCCGGAGTTTCGTCAAGTGATTAAAGGCCCGGGCGGTACAGGGCTCGTTTGGCGCCAAAACAGCGTTATCATCTGTGTTACCCCTTACACCACGGAAGAAAAGTTTGATGATATTCGCGCCGCAGACCACCTGAAAATGCGCGCAGATGCCCACTTGGTATGGCGTATCGATGCCAACAAAGTGCGTGAGTTTGTAGAGCAATACGGTGCCGTGACAGAGGTAGACCCCACCCCTGAGGCTATTGCTCAAGATGCTTATGCCAGCTTTATCCGTCAGCCCTTCTGCTCTGCCGTGCGCACCTCCATTGCTCGTTTCCGTGGTTTGGATGCCCCCGGCCATATCCCCGAGATTACCGATATGGTGGAGAAAGAATTGCGAGAAGCCTTGAAAAATACTCCCTTTATCGTGGAGAGTGTGACCATCGGCAGCACGGTTCCGCCGGAATCCGTAACGGCCGGTATTACCAAAAAGGTAGAGGCTACGCAGGAATACGAGCGCCAGGCCATTCAGCTGGAAATTGCCAAGCGTAATGAGGAGATTGCAGATGCCGAGGGTCGTGCCAAGGCCAACCGCATGAACCAAGAGGCACAAGGCGCCCTGCTTAAAGCCAAGGCAGAGGCAGATGCCGAGCTCTACCGCCGCCAGCAGGAGGCCGCCGCCGTACTGGCCATGAAAAAAGCCGAGGCCGAGGGTATGCGCTTGGAGGCCGAGGGCCGCAAGGCTCTCAATGATGCCATCGGCGAGAACCTCATCCGCTGGCAAACCGTGCAGAATCTGGATAAGATTCGTTTCCCCCATATCAACGTAGGCAGTGAGGCCATTACCCCGCTTTTGCAAGCTATCAAAGCTGTGCAGACTCAGCCGGAGCCTGCGGCTCCCTGAGCCCTGCATGGCAGCTATCATGTCTCACTATCATGCAAGCGGAGCCGCCGCGCGTAGATACTGTGAATCAAAACACCCCTCGGGTATCCGCCCGAGGGGTGTTTCAACTTACTACCTTCTGAAACTCAGCAGCTTTTTTGAGTGGTGGGGCAGGTGCTCTCTCCTTCACGTGCACATCACCAAGCGGCTGACTGAAGTGTAGACACCGCAGGTGGGGAGTTTGTTCAAATAAAAATGAATATTTTTGATTTTTTTTCTGCTTGCTATGGAGGGAGTAAGCTGGTAAAGTAGGGGAGTAGAATCGTGAACAATATGAAATATACAGCTTTTACTCTCATGTTGGCAGCATTGGTGGCCGCAGCACCGGTGCAGGCTCAGTCATCCCGTGCAGGCAAAGGTGGCGCAGCTGCGCAGGCAGAGCCGAAAGAAGCCAAGAGCGGTGTACGCTTTGTGATTTGCTCTGCTAAGAATGTTAAGGTGAAGAGCCCGCTGTGGTATAAAGTGAATGATGAGGAGGCCAAGACGGTAACCATTTCTGCCCGAACGGCAACACCGCGCATTAAGCCTCAGGGGGGCAAGGTTGTGTTCTATGAGGATAATCCCATTCCCCCGGCTGAAAAAGAGGCGGCCAAGGATTGGAAAGAGCCCAAAGTAGTGTTTACGGTAGATACGGCGGGTGCCGCCTCAAAGGCATTCTGCATCGTGATGCCTGAGACGGAGACCAAGGTGGATACCATCATGCTCAGCGAGAGCGATTTCCCCAAGAAAGGCGTGCATCTGATTAACCTCTCCCAAAAGAATGTGAAGATCAGCACCTCGGTGAAGGGAGATTTCACAGATGCCAAGATTACCATGTTGAAGGGTGGCAACACCAAGGGCGTGAGCTCCTCCAACAAGTGGAGCCTTACCGGTGCCAACCACGGTGACCAGCTCGCTTTCCAGATTACCTATGAGGGTGTCAAAGAACAGCGCGTGAAAGGTACCGGCGGTAAGAGCATTAAAGATGAAAAAGGCAAGGTACGCAAAGAGAAGGTGAAGAGCGAAATTACGGTTCGCCGCTCCAAGTTTGTGGTGTCTGAGCGCCAGTCTCTTATCTCTATTTTGGTGGATGACCCCGCCCGCGATGGCGTGAAGCTGCTGAGTATTCAGCTGGCTGACTGATTGCCGGCGAACATCAAAGGCTCTCTCTGTTAACCTGATAACCCGAATCTCATACCATGCCGCTGAGCAAACTGTATGTAGGTCCGCTGGCTGAGCGAATTGCACGCATAGGGGACTTGTTTGCCATCAATGGCGAGTTCCTGTATGGTGAGGAGCTGTGCAACGGTCACATCAACACCACATACCGTGCCTGTTACCGTACGGAGGACGGCACGGAGGAACGCTACATCCTCCAGCGTATCAATGACTATGTTTTCAAAGACCCGGTGATGGTCATGAAAAACGTAGAGAAAGTGACACGCCACATCAGCTGGAAAGTGATGCGCCGCCGTAAGAATGCAGCAGGCCAAACCCTTACGCTTTATCCTGCCCGAGGAGGCCGCAGCTACATCAATTTGCCCGAAGAGGGGGGCATGTGGCGTTGTTACAACAACATTGAGGGTACCCATACTTATGATGTGGTAGAGAACACCCGCCAAGCCTATCAGGCAGGGTTTGCGTTTGGCTCATTCCAAGAGCTGATATCGGATATGAACCCGGAAGACCTGCGCGAGTCTATCCCCGATTTCCACAATACGCCCAAGCGTTATGAAGCGTTGATGGCCAGTGTGGAGGCGGATGTGATGGGTCGTGTGGTCGACTGTAAGCCCGAGCTGGAGCTCATTGCTGAATGGGCCCCCATGCTCAGCCGCTTGGTAGATATGCAGAAAGCCGGGCAGTTGCCCACCCGCATTACGCACAATGATACCAAAATCAATAACGTAATGCTGGATGAGGATACCGACAGTGCTGTATGCGTGATTGACTTGGATACGGTGATGCCGGGGCTCTCCCTCTACGATTTCGGTGATATGGTGCGCACGGCTACCTGCACGGCCTCTGAGGATGAAGAAGACCTCAGCAAGGTGGTGATGCAGATGCCGTTTTTTGAATCCTTGGCAGAGGGGTATTTGGATGCTGCTCACAATTTCCTGACGGATAATGAGATATCTCAGTTGGCATTCTCCGGGTGGTTGATTACTACGGAAATCGGTATTCGATTCCTGACGGACTATCTGGACGGGGATAAATACTTCCGCACCGAGAAACCGGCGCACAACCTTATACGTGCCCGCAACCAGTTTGCCTTGGCTCGCAGCATTTACAAGGCTCTGCCTGCTATGGAGAAATACATAGCCCGCTTGGTTAAGTCATACCTCAAAAAGTGATACAGCAACCATGCGTTTGTTGATGCTCAGTTTCATGTGCGCCATGATGGCTGCCCCTATGCCGGGGGTGGCCGCGCCTGAGTATCAATCGGCAGACTATCGTATGGCTCAAAGTAGAGCCGGGAATACGAAAAAGCAAAAGCGCCAGAACCGCCCCAAACCCCGTAAACTGAGATACGTAGATATCAACTTGCTGCATGCTTCTCTGCCGGGGAGCCACCTGTATGATGACGGCTGTTTGCTGTTTCATGCCGGTGATTGTGATATTGTAGCTCTGGCCGATGCCCAAAAGCGGGTTACCTGCTTTTTTGTGAGAACGGCAGCTTCGGTTAAAAAAGCCAAGCGCCGGGAAACGCTTGAAACGCTGAAAAATAAGCTGCAACTGGCATACGATAAGCCCGCCCCCCTCCGTGAGGTTGTGCCTTCGGACGGCAGCGCCGTGCTCTTGTATTATGATTGGTCATACGGGGCAGGGGGGAGCTCCTATCTCGGTGTAGATCGTTGCAGTGCCGTGTACAATCTGTTGAAGGTGTTTGATGCATCCCGAGTCTCCGCCAAACCCGCAGCGGGCTTGGCCTGTGGCTTTTCTGTAGAAAAAGACGGTGTTGAATTGGAGCTGGCCTTAGACATGGCATCTCCCTCGGTGAATTATGCGGAGATTCGTGGCGGTAAGGTTCAGAATAAGGGAAAAACGAATCCCGAGGAGGTGGTAGAAAGCGTCTTCCCGGATTTGGATAGTAAGCCCGCCCGCGCCTATGCCTCGTTCGGTAAGGGAGAGAACCGTTTGCGCACGCTTGTGTGTAATGATACCCATTACTTGGCACGTGATGGCCGCTTTTTTGTTGCCGGTACGGTTGAGAATATCAAGAAAGCCGTAGATAACAAGGCCGATTTTAAAAAATATGGTTTTGATTCCCCGAATTTCTCTTCATGGGAGGTAACCTTGCCTACGGAATCTGTGGGTGATACGCTGTTGCAGCCTGCGGATGAAGAAAAGAAGGTGGAGCCGACCGAAGCACCCAAGCCCACCACGCCGGAAACTGAGCAGGGAACAACCCCTCCCAAGCCTGCACAAGAAGAACCTGCACAACCCGCCGCCGACTCTACCACGCCCCTTACCCCTGAGGCCGCGCGAGAGGCATACCGAAAAATGCTGGGCGAGATGTGAGTCATGATGGCAAGAAAACGGTGTCTCCCTGTTGAATCCGCAAGCTTGATGTGTTATACTGCCGCTGCTGCATGAATGCTCTTTCCACAGAAATTTTCGGCAAAGTTCCGACCCGTCCATCATTTATCATCCCCTCAAGGGTAGATGTGGAGGTGGTGCGCGAGCTGGAGCAAGCCTTGGGCGGGAGAGACCGCGTGGCGTGGATGGTGGAAAACTCCCTGCGCCCCGGTACAGAGCTCATGCAGTATATGCAGGAAACCCGCTCTACCGGCTTTTTTACCGCGTTGGCCAGCAGCGGGCCCGAGCCCGTAGTGCAACAGGTGCGCCGTATGCTGGATTCCGGCCGCCACGTGGTGTTTCTTTGCGGCAATGTGGCCTCGGCAGGTGCCGTGAGCGATGTGCCGTGGTCATTTCTGCGCTTTGCGGACTCCACCTCCTTATCGGTTGTTCCGGTGGGGGTAAGCATGTACAATGATGACATGGCCGCCCCCATGGTAGCACGTGCGCCGTATGGGCGTTTGTTGTTACACTTCATGGCAGAGGAGCCGGCCGGTCCGTCTATGGCGGCGCGTGTGTTTGCTGCTTGGCAAGAGTCCACCGGGGCTGCTTTGGCAGTGCACCCTGCGGTGCATGAGGCCTCATTGACAGAGGCGTTGCTGCATAGCCTGTTGCGTTATCCTCATGCGGAGATTGTTGATGGTGTGGACGACAGCCGTATGACCTACCGCCGCGTGTTGGTGTATGCCCTCACCCTCAGCCGCCGCTTGCGTCACTATACCTCGGGTAAGCGCTTGGGGATTATCTTGCCGCCGGGTAAGCTGGCGATTATTGCCAATTTAGCCTGTTTGTTTGCCGGTATTGCCCCCCTGAATGTGGACTATACCGCCACCCCCGAGGCTTTTCATCACCTTTGCAAAGAATCGGGTATTGAGCGCTTTATTGCTACTGAGGCCTTTATTCATAAAAAGAATTCGTTTTGCTGGCCGAGCCAGCGAGATATCATCTTCATAGATAAAGAGTTGTTGGAGGTAAGTACCTCTCACTTGCGCTTTTGGGAGCTGCTGAGCAGCTGGTCCGGTAAGAGTTTTCTGACCTCGCGCGTGGGCATACCGTCTACCACCCCTGATGCGGAGGTAATGCTCGGGTTTACGGTGTCTGACGGCACGAATGCCCGCCTTGTATCGTATTCTCACCGCATGTTGATGGCTGCTGCCGTGCAAATGCAGAGCCGCATGGCCATGGGCCGTGGTGAGGTATCACTTTGTGCTCAGCCCCTGTACCGGACCGAGACCTTGGTGCCGAGCCTTTTGTTACCCTTGTTGTTGGGGCATAACGTGGTGACGTATCCGTCCCCTACGGCAGATGTGCGTATCAATACCATGATTCGCCAACACAAGGTGCAGCATATCGCCATGTTGCCTGAGCATGCTCAGCGTTTGTTTACCTCTGCTGAGGCGGAGCAGTTTTCGGCCATCCGCAATTTCCTGATTATCGGAGAAAAAGCACCGGATTCTCTGATTCGTGAGGCTCTCATGCGTTACCGCCTTACATTGTGTGCCTGTTGCAGTGTGCCGGAGTTTGCAGCCCCGCTGACGATGGAATACCAAGCATCGGTCCAGGCGGATGACGCAGCGCAGGTTTCCCACCACCGTCAGTTGGCCGGCAATTTAGGTTGCCTGTTGCCGGGTATCTACCTGCGGGTGACGGATTTGGCGCAGCGGGATGCCGTGGTAGCCCCTGATTATCCCGGTATTGTGCGTTTGTACGGGCCTACGCTTGTGCGGGGCTTGCTTGGTAAAGACGATGCGGCGGATAACCATTACACCGCCCCTTACCTCGGTAGGCTGAATGAGGGGGGCGAGCTGTGCATTTTAGGGCCTGTGGATGCGTTCAGTAAAGTGCGTGGCGAGCTGGTACCGCATGACCGCGCCGAGGCTGCGCTGTGCAGTCTGCTTAAGATAAATCCTCAGGATTCTACGCGCCGCATTGCTCTTATCGGCATGCCCGATGGCGCAAGCGGTGGTCACATGTTGGTATTGCTCTCCACCGTTCACAAAAAGGTGATTCCCAATGATACGGTGGCCTTGTATTACGGGCTCATTAACATGAAGTTGTCGCCCCAGTGGGCACCCAAGCAGATTCTTGCCGTGCCGTCCATACCGCTGTTGGCCGATGGCTCGGTAAATTACGAGTTCTGCCGCCGTGGTATTCAAAGCGTGTTGCGTGCCGGTAAATAAGCCTTTTTACTCTCCCTGTTTCTCATGCCCGATTCCGCACCCGTCATTCCCTTGTCTCAGACCCCTGCCGCGGGTGGGTTTGCAGATGATATTCTGAACCGCTTTAATGTAGCTCCTCCCTCAT
>JAFYUT010000055.1 GCA_017549485.1 Akkermansia sp. | reverse complement strand
TGGCTACCTCAATCGTGGCGTATCAGCCGTCTATTGAGTTCGGGCAACTGTAAAATGATTCGGATGAAGAGATAGTGGCCTTGGCACGCCGTGTGATGGCTGAGTATGAGGCGCTGGGACTGACCGTTACTGCCAAGAAAGATGAAGAGCTGATTTCTCATTACCGCCATCGCCGCTGGTTGCCGCTTCCTATCGGCCCCGTATTGCGTAAACACGAGGTTAAACCCATTGAAGAGAAACTCAAGGCCATAGAGCATGGGTCTCTCATGCCCCGCTACATACGCTATTATCCTGCCGGTGAGACAGCTGGGCATATTTTGGGCTATACCGGTACGCAGGCCAAACTGCCTACAGGGCCCATTAACCACCATGACCCGCTGTTTGAGAAACAAGAGGGGCGTTCCGGGTTGGAGAGCGTATTTGACCGCCAGTTGGTAGGCCGCCCCGGTGTGTGGCGTTTGATGTTTGATGAGAGCGGTACCAAGATTTTAGATGAATTACAGCAAAAACCCCGCCCGGGTGGCACCGTGGTAACAACGCTTAACCTCAAATGGCAAAAAGCGGCAGAAGAATCCCTGCGCCACAATACAGAGCGCAAAGATGCCAAGGGTAATACCTCCCCCGGTCGTGGTGCGTTTGTGATGATAGATGTACAAACCGGTGAGGTGGTGGTGATGGCCTCGGCTCCCAATTTTGACCCGAATGTCTTTATCCCCGCCATTTCTCAAAAGGATTACGACACATTGCGTAATGATGCGAGTAACCCGCTGGTGTCCCGCGCCTTTGCGGGCGTGTATCCGCCGGCTTCTACGTTTAAAACAATCACCGTAGCCGCTGCTCTGCACCATAATATTATTACTGAAAATACCTATATTTACTGTCCTTACAGCGTCAATATCGGTGGGCACAAGTTCAAAAACCACAGCAGCTTTACGGGAGATATTAATTGCATTACCGCCCTGGCCAAATCCAATAACCCCTTCATGTATCAGGTGGCTGCCACGCGAGAGCCCCGCATCGGTGCTGAGCGCCTGTGTGATATGGCCCGCCGTTTTGGGCTCGGTTCTCGTACAGGTTTGCCGATTGCCGACAAAATGGGCAACGTGCCCGATGAATCGTGGATGTACCGCAACTACTCCCGCAGTTTCATGCAGGGTGATGCCGCTAATATCTCCATTGGTCAGGGGCCTCTGCTGGCTACCCCCTTGCAGGTGGCTTATGCCATGACCGGTATTGCCAACGGCCGCTACCTGCCCAAGCTGCACCTTGTGCGCCAAATGCTTGATATCGACGGCAATGTGGTGTACCAATGCACCCCCGCCATCCGCAATAAGCTGGATGACATGTCGGACGACCTCTCTGTCGTGCGCAAGGGTATGCGAGCCGTGGTTTCCGGCGGTTCCGGCCACCGCGCCAAAATCAGCTACGCCGCCAATGCCGGTAAAACGGGTACTGCCCAGTGGGGCAAGCCCTCAGATGACTGCCGCTTGGCTTGGTTTGCCGGTTTCATACCTGCCGATAATCCTCGTTATGCTTACGCTGCTCTGTATGAGGGTGAGCCGCATCAAGTTATTTCGGGTGGTCGTATGGCTGCTGCTATTGTAACAGGTTTCTTTGAAAATGAAGGAGTTAAAGCCGACCTTAAGGCTGAGTTTGATGCCGCTGCCCGTCGCCCCCTCAGCACCGAAGAAGCGGTTCGTACCCCTGAAGAAGACCCTGACGCTGCCGCCGCTCGCCGCGCCGCTGAAGCCGAACGCCGCCGCCGCGAGGCCGAACACCGCCGCCGTACCGATGATTGGGACGATGGCCGCGGCCGTAGATGATTTCAACAATAAATTAATTAAGTATGGTTGATATGATAAACGATGGTAAAAAAAGCATAAAAGTAGCGTTTGTTGATTTTTATACTCAATTTAATTGCAAGGAGTCGTTTCTTTATCAAATCCTTTCTGAACATTATGATGTAGTGATTGATGAGGATGCTCCGGAATTCGTCATTTATTCGTGTTTCGGTACCGAGTTTTTAAAGTATGAAAATGCCGTACGCATTTTCTATACGGGTGAAAACGTGTTCCCGAATTTTAATTTCTGTGATTACGCTGTCAGCTTTGTACGCAGTAGCGTCGGGGGCCGAAACTTATTCTTTCCCTTGGCATACAATCACGCCCTGAATATGAAAGAGGATACGTTGTGTGCGGCTCCGAGTGATGCTTGTTCTCGAAAATTCTGTTCATTTGTTTATTCCAACGACTCCAATGGGGAAGGCGCTGTGCTGCGCAAGAAGTTTTGTCAGCAGCTGATGGATACATACAAGCATGTTGATTGTGCCGGGCGGGTGTTACATAATTATGATGGGTTGCAACAAAGATATGAGGGCGATGAGCATGAAGCGAAAGTTGAAATGCTTTCCCAATATAAGTTTAATATAGCATTTGAAAACTCGAATTCGGATGGTTATATGACGGAGAAGCTCACAGACCCGCTTCTTGCCAATACGGTGCCGATTTATTGGGGCTCTGAGGGTAATTTATCTCCGTTTACCAAAAATGCCGTTATTTGTGCCAATGATTTCGCCTCCTTGGAGGATTTGATTGAATATATCAAGCATGTTGATAATAATGACGAGGCGTATCATGAGCTGCTGCTGAATAACCCCTTGCGCAGTAATCTGGTAGTTTCGGCCAGAAAGCAGTTGACCGATTTCCTCGTGGGTATTGTTGAGTCCGGGAAAAAGTTTGAGAAAGATTCTCTTAAGTTTGACCCTTTGCTTAAATTCCGCTTTTTGTCTCAATTGCCTGCTAAGGCTTTCAGGATAGTCAATAAGTTGGCTAAGCTTTATATCAAGTACTTTTCTGAGAAAAAGTAAACATATTCATATTTCACTATGCAAAAAAGGGAGTCATGAGACTCCCTTTTTTGTGTAATATGTTTGCAGAGATGAATTACATCTCATCCTCGTCCTCCATCACGAGCTCAATCTCGGGAGTGGGAGGAGCAGTGGGGCGACGGCGACGGGCGGCCTCGGTCAGGAAGAGCTCGGCAACGCGGAATGCGCGGCGAGAAGCTTCGGCTGCGGTGCGATCATCCATCAGGGCAAGCCCTTCCTCAGTCACTTCGCCAAGGTAAATCTTCCATGCGCGGCGCACGAGCTCCTCAGGGTCAATAGCCGGGGTGAACGGGGCTTGCTGCGGGTTTTGCTCGTTGTCGCGGTTGCGGTTACGGTTGCGGCGGCGTTTGCGGCGGTTTTTGCCACCACCGTTAAAGTTTTCGCCTCCGCCCACGGTTTCAGGCGCAGCGAATCCCGGGGCCGGTTCGGGGGCGGGGAAATCGCGGGTCTCGAACTCGATATCGAATTTCTGCTCGTCAGAGATGCGGGGTTGCTGTGGCTGTTGTTGTTGTTTGGGGGTGGGAGCTTCTTCGTGCTTGGGGGCAGGCTGCGGCTCGGGGCGGGCCGGCTCTGCTTTGGGTGCAACGGGTTGCGGGGCGGGCTGGGGAGCCGGAGCCACAGCGGGGGGTTGCTCTTGCTTTTGAGGTTTGGGCTGCTGCTCATGCTTGGGAGCCTTGTTTTTAGGTGCTCTCTGTTTGCGGGGAGCCGGGGCTTCGCTTTGCGGGGCTGCAGTGGCAGTATCAGCGGGTTTTTCCGCGGCGGGGGTATCGGCTTTCTTGCCGTTGCGCGGCTTGCGTGTAGCCTTGGGGGCAGGGGTGCTCTCGGCTGCAGCGGCGGCGGGTGCGGCCTGCTCCTTACCCTTACGGGGGGCAGACTTGCGCGGGGCGCGCGGCTTGGCAGCGGGCTTATCCTCTGCGTTGGCGGTGGTCTTAGTTTCTTCTGTGGCCATGGTTAATATAAACGATGGTGGTGTAATATGGTTAATCTGCCGTAACCGTCCGGTCTACGTAGAACGACCACGCGGCGCGCTGGGGCGTTCCGTCAGTTGTTTTCCAAGAGAGGTATACGGAGATGAGTGGCATATAAATGCGGCAGGGCGCAGTCCATTGCACGGTGCGCTCTGTTTTGTTGACTTTTTGGGGCACATAGCCGAACCCGCTCACGCGCATGCTGACGGTCCCCATGTCGATATCGGGAACATTGCTGAGGTTGGCGGTGATGGTGGGCAACGTGGTGGGCACGGTGGCGCCGGGTTGTGGTGTTACCGGGAAGGTGGGCCGAGGCGTGTTGCGTGGCAGGGCGCCCGGGGTGTACCCTGTGGCTAACCCCTCGCTCACCTCGGCTACGGAAAAGTCAATGGCGGCCTCAAACACGCCGGAATCTGTCCCCAGTACCATGTAGCGGTCAATGGTGAGCGGGTTTTCTGCGCTGTCTACCTTGCCGGGTAATACGGTAAATGCGGCAACATAGCCATACTCAGGCAGCTTTTTCTGCATGGTGGCATCATTATAACCGCCGGGGTAACAATAGGTGTTGATGGCTCCGAACTTCTCTTCAAGCTTACCGCGTGTGGCACCTATCTCGCGGTCAATCATGGCAACATAGGCCTCTTCTCCTTTGTTCTGTTCCTTTTTCCAGTCGGAGGGGTAGGGGTGGGAGGCCGAGTGGCTGCCGATGCTTGCCCCGTTTTTCTGCATTTCGTGTATCATCTCGGGCGTCATGCTGTCGCCAGCGCCGCTGAGATAATCGGTGTAAAGGAAAAGGTGGAACGGGTAGCCATATTCTTTGAAAATGGGGTAGGCGTCGGTATACACCGCGCGCCAGCCGTCATCCAATGTAATCAGGATGCACTTTTCCGGCAGCAGGCGTGTGCCGAATCTCCATTCCAGAAACTCCTGCATGCTGATGACGGAGCAGTCGGACTTGCGAATGCTTTCCATTTGGGTGCGCAGCTCGCTTGTGCGCATCAGCATGCGGGTTACGGTTTTCGTGTCACTGAAATTGTGGTACCCCAACACGGCTACCCGTGTTTTCTCCCGTGCTACCAGCGGGGTCTTGAAGCGCTGCGTTGAATGTGCAAAATTTTGTAAGGACGGCGCCGTTATTTCTTGTGCTGAAAGGGTGCTTTGGGTAGAATCCTCCCCCGTGACACTCGGCGTGGTGCGGGTGCCTTCTATCAGCGGATCGGGGTCGAGCGGGGGTGGGTCAAACATCTGCCCCACGGCCGTTTGGCTCAACAGCATCACCATTAGGTATGCCAAGAGTCTCATCTGTATCAAGACTACCAAATTCAGCCTGATTTGCAAGCTTATATTATGTCAGGGGCACATTTTACGCTACTTTTAGAGTTAGGTTTAGAATTACATGGTGCTTTCACGTTGACAAGGCAAAAAAATATTGTATAATAACACTACTATGGCAAAGGTACGCATAACCGGCTTGGAAAATCTTCAGACAGCACCGTCCCTCTATCTCCCTAATAGAGTGGATGCAGTGGTATTACCCGAATTGGAGCGCCTGTTGGGTGGTCCCGATAACGTGGCATATATGGTAGAAGAAGTGCTTGCTCCCGAGGCGGAGGTTGCACGTTTTCTTAAAAAGAAGCACATAGTTTCATTCAACTTCCGCAAGGCCAATGTAAAAGTGCTGCGCGAGCAATTGTTGGCGCAGATGGAGCAGGGGCGCGATGTCGTGTTTGTGCCCGGTCGCCCGAACAGCATTATGGGTTGCACCTCAGATGTGCCCATGCCGTTCATGATGCAGCTGGCCGCCCTGCACATCTCCCCCGTGCCGGTATTTGTGGGTCACTACCGTGAGGATATTCTGCGAGCTTTCACGGCAGATAAAACTTATGAGTGGATTGGCCTGAGCATTCTGCCTAAGCTCAGCCCCGGCCCGTTGACCGGCGAGCGTGTGCTTGAGGCTTGGTTGGAGGCCTCTGCGGCCGAGTACGAGCGCAACCCCATTCTGGATTACTCCTTGGCCCGCCTGTTAGTGGAGGGCATGCGCCGCCACGGCAAGGTAGAGCTCATTGACGGTATGGATGGCTCATCCCTGCCCTATTACAAGGTGTTGGGTGTAGCGATGGCTTTGTCTCGCGAGCTCAAGAAGATGGTGAAAGAACCGCGCTTGGGTATTATTCTGCCCCCGGGTAAAGGTGGCCTTATTGCCAACTATGCCTGTATTTTGGCAGGTATTGTGCCGGTCAATATCAACTATACCTCATCGGAGGCTGCCTTTGCCAGTATTGTACGCCAGAGCGGGCTCAAGCACTTTATTTCTGCCCGCACCTTCATGAGCAAGTTGCCGCAGTTCCCCTGGCCGCAGGGAGAAGCTATCATCCACCTCGACAAGACCCTCAAGGGAATCGGTATGCCCAAGATTGCAGGTTGGGTAGCCTTTGCCCGCTTTGCTCCTATGAGCGTAGTGAGCATGACCTTTGATTTGGATGCCCGCAAGGGCGAGGATGAGGCCGCGCTTCTCTTCACCTCCGGTTCCAGTGGTGAGCCCAAGGGTGTGTCCTTCTCTCACCGTATGGTCATTGCCAACATGACTCAGGTGCTCAGCAAGGTAACGCTGCCTCCCGGTAGCCGTTTCCTGTGCAGTTTGCCCATTTTCCACAGCTTCGGTCTTACCATCAGCACCTTGTTGCCCCCGGTATACGGCTTTGGTATGGTTACATACCCCTCCCCGCTGGAGGCCAAGAAGCTCAACGAGCTTATCGAGCAACACCAGTGCGCCTTGGTGGTTACCACGCCCACCTTTGCACGCAGCATGCTGCGCCGTGCCGGTGCCCACACGTATGATTCCGTCAAATTCTTCATCGTGGGTGCTGAAAAATTGCAGACCATCGTGGCTGATGAGTTCAAGGAGAAATGCAACATCACCCTGCTTGAGGGCTATGGTCTTACCGAAACCTCCCCCGTTTGCGGTGTCAACTTGCAGCAGACCGGCCCCACCGCCGAGCAGCCGTATTTCGTGCCCGGCTACAAGTTCGGCAGTATCGGCCAGTTGTTGCCCGGTTTGGCCG
>JAFYUT010000054.1 GCA_017549485.1 Akkermansia sp. | reverse complement strand
CTGCAAGAACAAGCACGCCATTGTAGGCAGAGCCCCCGTTGATTGTGGCGTTGCCCGATACGTTCAGCGTATTGCTTACGGATCGAGATGAGAGGTTTAGGGTGCCGCCGGACAAAGCAACATCCCCCGAGCCCAAGGCCGTTGCATGCCACACGGTGAGTGTGCCACCACTTATTTGGGTGCCCCCGATGTATTTGTTAGCTGTATAGATGGTGAGGGAGCCGGTGCCGGATTTTTTCAGTACACCTTCGCCGACGATACTGCCGGTGCTGCCGTTGAAAGTGATATCCCCGCTGTTGTTAACCGTGACACTGTAGGGCCTGACCCAGTTTTCGATAGTAACGGTGATGGTGCCGCTGCCGGTAAACTCCGCGCGTAAGTCATTGGTGCCGGTGGTGGTGCTTCCCCAGCGTCCGGAGCTCCACGTGCCGGTGGTGCCGCTCCAGGTCAGCTTTGGTACCGGGGAATAGATGATATAAAGTATATTATCTTGGTAAGAGAACTCTCCCACCTGTGTTGTGAACCATTTTTGCCAGTCCGTTTGCGCGTTTTCAAAGCTGATGAGGGCATAGGTGGTGTCAAACACCAAGCCCTCGCCCCCCATAGCGATATCTAAAGCCGAACCGCTGAAACTCACCCCGCTGCCGATGGTAAGCATGGGCGTGGTAGTAGTGCCTGTGGGGGTAAAGAGCAGGGTGGCACCATTGCTGCTTACAATGCTGCCGCTTTGCAGTGTGCCCCTGCCGGTAATGCTCAGCATGCCGCCATTCAACGTCAGTTCGGTAAGGGCCAAGGTGCCGCCGGCCAAATCAACCGTACCATTGGCAGATACCGTGGCATTGCCGGACCACGTGGCCCCGCTACCCATGCTGATGGTGTGTTTGCTGATGGTGGCTGCCGTGGTGTTGAGCTGCATTTTGTGGAAACTAGCCTTGCCCCCGCCATCGGCTACGAGGGTATCCACCGTCAGCATATTGTTACCCTCACCGGTGAACGTGTAGGCTAAGGTGTCGTTGCTCAGTTCCATGCGGTAGGCGCTGCCGCTGTTTTTTACGTTGACGGCTCCGCTGTCGGCATAGTCATCAAAGCAGATAATGCGGTCTTTATCAAAATAGGCGGCATAGTAGCCATCTACGGCATATATTTCCCAACCGCTGGTTTCGTCCGGTAATTCCAAGGTGGTCGGGGCCGATTTTAAATCCCATAACCCGTTGGCGGTTGTGTTACCGGTCCATACCAAAGCATTGTTTTCATCTTCGTACTCCGCCAGCATATTTTGCAGAACTTGCGGTGTGCGGATGCCTCCAACGGAATCGATGTACCAGTTAGAGTTCGCGTATTCCCACAGTTCCGTACATTGCTCATCCGCATACAAGAGGTATTTCGTTGAGTTTTGGTCAAGGTATACTTTGAATAATTTATATTCCAAATCATCGGAGTTGGTGACGTACAGAGCCTTTAATTGCCCCTTGTCGTTCAGTTCCACGCCGTGGCAGGTAATAGCGTGTCCACCCGTGCCCTCCGTGGAGGTTAATCCTAGGTAAACTAACTGCCCCTTGATGTGTTGCTTGTAAGTGACATTCGTATTTTTTACATAGCCCAAAGTGGTCAGTAGATTCTCGGCTAATTTAGATAAATATAGCTCATCCTGCCAATAATAAGAATACCAATTATGGGTGGAGGAGCTTGTCGTGAAGTAATCTGTCCAATATCCACCCTGATTAGGAATCTCAATGGTGGAGAAGTATGGGTCGTCATCGCCCAGCATGAACCAGTTCAAATAGGACGACAAGCTGTCACCATCGTTGCTGAAGGTGTCCAAGAACACAAGATTCTGTTTTAAGGAAAGTGTGCCACCGGTCTCATCCAGGTACTGCTTATCGTAGCAAAGCCCGTAGGTTAGCTTTCGACTGTCCTTGCAGAATACACCGTAATAGGAATGCCAGTATTCCACCAAGTTCATGCTCACTTGTGCCCAACACGTGTTTGAGTCGCCTGTGAGTGGTTCAACTTTTTTCGCAAGCGTGTTGCCGTTATGATTGATTCTGCCGTACAAATCACCGAGGAATTGTAAGTTGCCTTTTTCTTTATATAATTGTTGAAATCCGGGGAGATAGTTAGCCCCATATATAACCCATTCAAAGTAATACCCTTTACCCGTATCGTAAAAACGCTCGGAGTTTAAGATGTTGTCCATATCGATGCCTTCGGCTAAATACGTGGTACCGGCATAGGTGTAAGGTGATACCGCAGCCATGGCGGTAAGCACGGCAGTTCTCAGCAGGTGGTTCAGACGCAGTTTCATGAATATGATAAGAGAGTATTTATATATGATATCTACTATATTGTATCGTACGTCGATGTCAAGTAAAAACGAGCCGTGTTCCTATGCTTTTATGTTATTGGCAAGAGAACACAACGGAGGTGGTGACAGTGGCTGCTACACAGTTGTTACCATCGGTTGCCGGGGTAAAACGCCAGGAGGTGAGGATGGCGTGTTGGGTGGCTTGTGAAAATGCGGGGTGGGACGAGGAGAGAATATCTACCGCAGTGGGGGTGCCTTGTGCGTTGATGTGGATGCGTACGCGCACATTGCCTGAGATGCGACGGCGCTGCAAATCTTTGGGATAGGGCGGTTGAGGGGTTGCCGCGTATTGTGGCGGTGTGTAGTTGTTTTGTTCGGTTGGGTGGCCGTGGGGGGATTGATTCGGTGCAGGGGCAGTCTTTTTGGTGTCCACCGGGGCATCTTCCGCCGTTATTTCACACAGTATCGCAGCCATAAGCGGCGGCGCGTCTTCCGTTAAATCCGGAATGTCTATATGTGGAATTGTTTCTACTGTGGAAAGTTGAGGTGTGGTATCGATAAGGTAAAGCGGTTCGGGGTCTTGAATGTCTGGAAGTTGGGGGGGGACGATATGAATGGATTCCGTGGTTTCTGGTTCCTCATCCCATGGTGTTATCTGTATGGTTTGAGACTTCTTGTCAATGGAAGAAAAGGTTGTCGTATACTGGTCTGCTAAGAAGCCGAGTACGCACAAACCTGCTACCGCCGACAAGCTGATAACAACTCGCAGAGTCGGTTTCGGGAGCAGGTTGTGGCGTACATGCAGAGCCATGGGGTCAGTTGCTGAGCCAGAACGTGTGTGATTCGATGATATCGTATGTAGCGTAACATCCTTGCGGCAGGTGTACATGTGGCCAAGTGGCAATGTTGACCCGATTTTCCATCCACCCCGGTAACCAAATGGCAAGGTCGTGAATGTAGGTGTCCACTTTCTCACAGGCCTCTGCTGCGGCTGCGAGGGTGTCTGCTTGTTCCGTTTGCTCAATAAGGGCATCCAGACGGGCATCATTCAAGCAGAACGGGGCGTCTTCCCCCCGTGCCGTTGAATGGAAGAATCGCCTGTAATTCGGTGTATCGGCAGAGGGCATAGTGGCCCAAAAAATCATCTGGTGCTGCCCTTTATTGACCGCATCTGCACAATGTTGCCAAGGTAACGGCTCGGCTACTATTTCTGCGCCGCAATCAGCTGCGCTTTGCGCCAGCAGGGAGACCAGCGTATTGACTTTTTCAGATGGCGTGAATGCTAAGCGTATGCTCAGCCTTGTTCCATCCGCTTGTTGCAGAATACCATCTGAGCCTTGATGCGTGAATCCGGCTGCGGCGAAGTGTTTTCTGGCTTGCTCGGGATGATATTGATATTGGGGAATTTGGTAATTCAAGTGCCGGAATCCGTAGGAAAACCGAGGCAAGCGTTCGGCATCCCCGCGGAAAATGACGTTCATGGCACGTTGCATATCCATGGCATACATGAGCCCACGCCGTAAGTCAACATTGGGCAGGGCTTGTGCGTTGAGCGCAATACCGTATGGCGGCATAGGCAGCGCAACTTCGAACCGCTGTTGTATGATACGGGAATCTGCGTGCCCGAGGTACTCTTGCCACGCTACGATATTGCGCGTTTGCAAAAGATCCAGCTTGCCACGCAAAAAAAGTTCCCAAACCTGTGCTTCATCGGTCAGGAAGTGGTGTTCTATGACATCCGCATTACAGGTGAACCGAAATCCCGGTACGTCTTTTGCCCACCATGATTTATTGCGAACCAAAGCAATGAGCCTGCCACGCTGCAATTTTCCTACCGTATAAGCGCCCGTGGTGGGAGGGATGCGGTTTTGGTACCGTGTTTGGTAATCGCTGCCGAACTCAGCGTAAAATCCGGGTTCTGCCGGGTGTAATGCAGCGGCGGCCGTTAAGTGAGGGTACAGCGTTTTTTGATGAGGTTTAATAGCCAGCACCGAGTCACCGAAGATGATAAGCTCTGCCGCAATGTGGCTCAGGGCGATATCTCCCACTTGTTCGCGCATGCAGGCAGATAATGCAAAATCACCGGCTCGCACGGGCCTGCCATTGGAGTATCTTGCTGCGGGGTTCAGCCTGAACCACAGCATACCATCATGTTCTGCCCAAGCTTCTGCCAAGCCCGGGATGGTTTGTCCGGTGTCGGGATGTTTTCTCACCAGTGGTACGTTAACTCTGTCAAACAGGTTGTAGTGAAAAAACTGCGGGGACGGGCTGCCGAATGCCAAGAAGTTTGCGGGGAATGGCCCTACATTGCTGACCCTGAGGGTTCCCCCCTTAACGGCAAGGGGGGAACCGATTTCCGGGAAATCGCAGCCACATATCCATGAGATATCCTGTGGAATATCATCAATTGTTTTTAATGATATTTTCAGAGACTTCGTTTGCCGCAATTTTGTTTCAAAATCAGCGGGATAGGGAACTGGTGGCAATTGTTGTGCCGATATGGTGCTTACCGTTGATTCTGATGATGGTGTTGCCATATAGGCAAGCAGATACAGCACTGCGCATGTGAGGATTACCCCCACAGATAGGAAGCATGCTTTTTTCATCAGAAGTGCAGGGTGCAACCGGCATGTATGGTGGTGCCGGCAGAGATGAATGAGTAGTTCGGGTCAGCATAGTGACCTTCTGTCACATACTTCTGGTTGGTGATGTTTTCAACTCCAATGTGTAGAGTAAGAGATTCAGTTACAGCATATTGAGCGTACCAACGCAGGTTGTAATAATTGTCATACTTGCTGTATGGGGAAGCCGCATAATGGCTGCGCCCTACCGCTGCGGAGAACCCGATACCCGTGGTCAATCCTGCAATGGGGGATGTGTGAATATCCGCTTGCCATACTTGGCGAACGGAAGAGGGGATTTGCGTGTCGTCAGATGTTTTGGGCTGAGTGTAAGTCCAAGCAAGCTTGTAGCCTGTGTTCCAATGGGGTTCCAGCGTGCCGCTCAGCGATATTTCCGTGCCGATAATGGTCCAATGCCCCGGCATGTTAGCATAACGGCTTGCATAGGCGGTGTTATCCCACACGGTACCGATGGCGTTATCCCTTTGCTCCCAAAAGAATGAAATGCTCAACAGGTGATTATCAGATACAGCGTGCTCTATGCCTATATCGGCACTGATACTGCTCTCGCAATCCAGTTGCGGGTTGCCGATGTATTTGCCGTATGGCGAGACAAACTCTGCCGTGCTGCGCTGGAATGAGGATGGAGCGCGGTACCCCGTGCCCACAGATCCGAATACGCGTGTTTGCGCATCATTGAATCGGTAAGAAGAAGCCGCGCGTATGCTGATGAGCGCATCGTGGATATTGCTGTAATCCAATCTGGCTGCCAGTGAGTTATCCCAACTTTCGGTCGGGGTGATGTGGTGCTCTGCCGCAAAGCCCAAGACGTTTTCGAGATTCTTGTATTGGTTATCAGTCGTGCCGCCCGAGAGGCAATCGTAATCATTGCGGTTCCAGGAAATAGCCGCGGTTGTGCTTTGGTGTTTGCACCATTTGTAAGCGTTTCTCCATTCTACCTGAACATTGCGCATGTCTTGCAAATATCCGTCTGCCAACTTGGCATCAAAGGTGTAAAGCCCCGTCATCAATGAGCTTGACCATTGCTTGGTCAGTTTGCTTTGCCATTTGGCGGTGAGAAGATTACTGCGGAAGCGGTATGTGTTGTAGGTAGGCCAATCGGGATCCATGCTGTCGTAGCCGTATTCCGAATCTTCGCGGCGGTAGGTGAGCGTTAGCTGATTATCTTTGTCGGCGTAATAATCAAGGCGCAGAGCCTCGCTCCATATCTCAGATTCAAAGGCATTACGGTTGGCGGAGGTGCGGCCGTTCGCCTGTTGCATATTGTTATCGGTGCGGGAATAGCCTACGTTCAGAAACCACGCTAAATCGTCAATTCTGCCTTGCGTTGAGATATTGCCGGTGTAAGAGGCGTGGCTGCCGGCTTCATTGAACAGGGTTATGCTCGGCTTACCTTTGCCCTCGGGTGTCTCCATGAAAATGACTCCCCCCATGGCGCCCCCGCCGAACACGGCGCCTTGGCTGCCTTTGAGCACCTCCAGATTACCAAGAGAGAATAAATCTGTGCGCCCCAAAATGTTGGACGTGATAATGGTATCACCGCCGTTGGAGCACAGGCGCATGCCGTCTATCATGGTAGAGGTGTAGGCATCGGCGCTCATGCCGCGAATGACGATTTGGGATGTATTGCCTTTTTGGTTTGCGCCACCGCCGGGCAATACATATACACCGGGCAGGGTGGTAAGGGCCTCTGATACGGTGTAAATACTCTCTTCTTTCATTTGCTCAATATCCACTACCTCAACGGAGACGCCTGTTTTATCGTAGGGTATAGCCAATCCGCCGTGGGCGGATACGGTAACGGGCGGTAGCTCCGTCTCTTGAATATCAGCAACTGCTACACCTGTCGCGCAAAGCGCAGGTACTACTGCGTAAGCCACTCTGCGGGTGGCTTTATGTGTGTGTGTCATCTGTTTGTATTTGTCTGTTATCGGTGTGACGCCGAGTGATTAAGACTTGCTCCACGGCCGGTCTTCCGACTG
This sequence comes from Akkermansia sp., assembly GCA_017549485.1. GTDB lineage: Bacteria > Verrucomicrobiota > Verrucomicrobiia > Verrucomicrobiales > Akkermansiaceae > Akkermansia. The sequence continues at coordinate 8,975 of JAFYUT010000054.1, read as the reverse complement.
AGCCCTGCCGATATTAGGCGGACATCACGGTTGCGGCACAGCGGCAGATTCTCACTGCCTTTCCCGTCTATTTCCTGCGGCTTCCTCGCCGCCTCCGGGAGCAGGTTATTCTGATGTGAATGACCGCGCTTATTTAATATCAAAAGTTAAAAACTTTCAAGTATATTTTCTTGCCTGAACGTATAATTTTGTTACAATACGGTTATGAGGTATGCACTCCCTATCTTTTTGACAAGTGTGGCAGCTTTGCCGCTTTACGCAGAAGACGTGCCGGATTTCGTTAATCCTGCAAGCCGTGTCACGGCCTATGAAATGGAGGGTTCATTAGATGATATTCTGTGTGGTTTAAACGATGAGAATGGTGAAGTTGCTCTTAATACTGCCAAAAAATTATTAGAGCAGGGAGCTGAGCCCGATGGTAATAACGGAGATTTATTCTGCCGAATTCCCGATTGCTCATACAAAGCAGAGGCTCAGTTATTGTTGTTACAATATGGTAATCAGAACTATGCAGAGCGTACTAAAAATTGGCGTATATGCATGCATCGTCTGGATCCCGGCGTGATATATAAGCTGTTAGAGGGTGGGGTAGATCCTAATTCATGGGGCGGAGAAAAGGGAATGACTCTGCTTGGAATAATTGTGAGGCGCGGTTATGGCGCACATCTGGTAAAGTTGGCCATAGAGAAGGGGGCTACGGTGAAGCCATCAAAGCAATTGAAACATTATTTCTGCGACTATACCTTTATCATAAGGGTTGATAATAATGTTCACCCCGAAGATTCGGCAGAAGTCATGCGCTTGTTGCTGGATGCCGGTGCTGATATAAATGCGTTGAATCGGTCTGGCGAATCTCTGCGCATATATTACGGTAAGAAAAAGACCGCCGCCGCCCGTGCCATTGGAGAGGTTTTGCGTGAACGCGGCGCCAAATTGCACCCCGATGCTCCGTGTCATAAAAAGTAAATATCATGAAAATCATAACACCTATCATACTGATTATCGGATTGTTGTATGCCTTGTACATGGCTGCATTTTATTGGTGGAGTGCGGCGGTGTATGCTCATAATCCTCGCGCGGTGGAGTTTTGTACTGTTTGGTGGTTAGTGTCTTTGTTTGCGATTGTTGCAACGGTGGTGTGGATGATTCTGTATGCCGTAGAGCTGTATCGTAAGCGGGATAAAGGCCGCTACGGCAAGCTGTCTCTGCTGTACATAGCGATGTGGGTAGTGTTGTATTTGGGGGCAATTTTATATGCCAAGTGCCATTTAAACTGAAAAATGAGATATTTTGCTTGATTTTTAGACCGTTTTGGTGCATAAACCATGCCCGTTATGGCAGACGAACGCACACGCAAACCTTCTTGGTTGAAAGTAAAGTTGCCCAAGGGGCAGGCATTCAAGCATGTTAATGAATTGGTAAAGGGAAATTCCCTTGTTACCGTGTGTGAGGAGGCCATGTGCCCTAACCGTGGAGAGTGTTGGAGCCACGGTACCGCTACGTTCATGGCCTGTGGTGATGTTTGTACGCGTGCCTGCGGTTTCTGTGCCACACGCACGGCTCGCCCCAAGCCTCTTGACCCTGAGGAACCCGCCAAACTTGCCGATGCCGTCAGCCGCATGAAGCTGAACCACGCTGTTGTGACGATGGTGACGCGTGATGACCTTAAAGATGGTGCCGCCAACCACATTGCTGCCATTATCCGAGAAATCCGCAAAAGCAGTCCGCAGACCATTATTGAGGTGCTGACCTCTGATTTCAACGGTAAAGAGGAGTCCATTGCTGCTGTGATGGATGCCCGCCCGCACATTTTCAATCATAATCTGGAGACGGTAGAGCGTTTGTCTCCGTTGGTGCGTTTCCGTGCTAAGTATCGCCAATCTCTTGCCGTGTTGAAGCGTGCTTTGGAGCTTGCCCCCGGTATGGTGGTGACCAAGAGCGGTATTATGCTGGGGCTTGGCGAGACCCGCGATGAGATTGAGCGCACCATGGATGACTTGCGTGAGCATGGTGTTACTGTGCTGACCATGGGACAATACCTGCGCCCCTCTGCCAAGCATTTGCCGGTGATTGATTACATTCACCCCGATACATTTGATGAGCTGAGAGAGGTTGCCTTGGGTAAGGGATTCCGCCATGTTGCCAGTGGCCCGCTTATTCGTTCCTCTCACCATGATGCCAATTTCCGCCCCGAGCTGGATATTCTGGAGGCTATTAATGCCGACCTCCGTGCACGTGGGGAAATTTCGTGAGCCGAATAACATCTTTTCCCGTACATAATTCTTGGCATGTACGGGAAAATGGTGTAGAATAGGTGGCGATGAGAAGAGCACCTATTCCCGGGTTGGTGTTGGCTGATGGATGGCTGGCACCTTATGAGCGAGAAATCAAGGCCCGCATGCGTTTGTATGACGGGCAGTTGGAGCGTATTTGCCGCCGCTACGGCTCTTTGCTTGAGTGTGCCAACGGGCATACCCGTATGGGGTTCAACCGAGACGCAACAACGGGTGAATGGGTGTACAGAGAGTGGGCCCCCGGGGCTCGTGCTCTTTATTTGATAGGTGATTTCAATGGCTGGAACCGCAGCAGCCATCCCATGACTTTCGGTAAAGATGGTGTTTGGGAAATTCGCTTGCCTGCTGATGCATTGGCTCACGGTCAGCATGTTAAGGTGCATGTAATAGGGGCTGATAATGTGGCCAAAGACCGCATGCCTGCGTGGATTCGCTACACCGAGCAAGACCCTGCCACCTTTGATTACAGCGGTATTATTTGGGCTCCGCAGGAGGCGTATAAGTGGAAGAATACGCGCTGGAATCCGTCTAACGTGAAAGTGCCTTTCATTTATGAAACGCATGTGGGTATGGCCGGTGAGGAGGAACGTATTCACACCTACCGTGAGTTTGCAGAAAATGTGCTGCCGCGCATTAAGAAGCTGGGCTACAATGTGGTGCAGATTATGGCCGTGCAAGAGCACCCCTACTACGGCTCCTTCGGCTACCATGTGTCCTCTTTCTTTGCTCCCTGTAACAGATTCGGCACGCCCGAAGATTTGAAGTATCTTATTGATACGGCTCATGGTATGGGGATTGCCGTGTTGCTTGATGTGGTGCATTCTCACGCGGTCAAGAATGAGGCTGAGGGATTGAACAATTTTGATGGCTCCGGCGGGCAGTATTTCAATGCCGGCGAGCGTGACAGTCGTCACCCGGATTGGGACAGCTGCCTGTTTGACTATGGCCGCCATGAGGTGATAGAGTTCTTGCTGAGTAACTTGCGCTGGTGGCTGGAGGAGTTCCGTTTTGATGGTTTCCGCTTTGACGGTGTCACCAGTATGCTGTATCTGCACCATGGGCATGAGCCTTTTACGGACCTTGGCTGCTACTTTAACACCATGGTCAATCTGGATGCCGTAACCTACCTACAACTGGCGGCCACACTGGTGCAGCAGGTACGCCCCGGAGCTTTTGCCATTGCGGAAGATATGTCGGGCATGCCCGGGCTTTGCCGCCCTGTGGATGAAGGAGGGTTCGGCTTTACGCACCGCTTGGCCATGGGCTTGCCGGATTACTGGATTAAGATTCTGAAAGAGAAAAAGGATGAGGAGTGGAGTGTGGGGGATATTTGGTATACCCTCATCAACCGCCGCTACGGTGAGCCTAACATAGCTTATGCCGAGAGCCATGACCAAGCACTTGTGGGGGATAAGACAATCGCGTTCCGACTGATGGATGCTGAGATGTACACGCACATGAGCTGTGATACACCCAGTTTGGTGGTAGATCGCGGTATGGCGCTGCATAAGATGATACGCATGGCTACACTGGCTGCCGGCGGTGAGGGCTGGCTCAATTTCATGGGCAATGAGTTCGGGCACCCGGAGTGGATTGATTTCCCCCGTGAGGGTAATGGCAACTCTTACAAATATTGCCGCCGCCAGTGGAGCTTGGTGGACAGCGACTTGTTGCGCTACCGTTATCTGAATGAGTTTGACCGTGCCATGGTTAAGTTAGCACAAGAGACCGACTTGTTGGCATCGGCGCCTGCGCGCCCGCTGAATATGGATGAAAAGAACCAAGTGATGGCATTTGAGCGCGGTGGCTTGGTATTCATCTTCAACTGGAGCGGCACCGCAGCCATACCGGACTATAAGCTGCCGGCTCCTACACATGGCGAGTGGCGCGTTGTGCTTGACTCAGACGAACTCCGTTTCGGTGGTTTCGGCCGTTTGGATAACAGCATAACGCACTTTACCGATAAGGGGCAGAATCTTTCTCTCTACCTGCTGCCGCGCACGGTGCTGGTGCTTGCACGAGCATACAGCAGTGGACGCCGCTTCTGATTAATTCTCAATTTTTACGGTAATGGGTAAAAAACGGGCATGGAAGCGTGCCTTGCGTGTGGATACGCTGCTGCTGACGCTGGTGCTTGTCTGCATCGGCCTTTTGGGCAGCTTGTATGGCACGGGTAAGGGCTTGCCCGGTTTTGAGGATGTAGCGCAGGAGCTATTCGCTGAGCCATCGGAGCACGACTTCGGGGCGATTGATAGCGGCGGCATGTGTGAAGGCTCTGCCTTGAGCGATGCTGAGCTCAATGGACGCTTGAAAGAGATGCCGGCGGCTGCGGCATGTAAGCCCTTGCGTTTCCTGATGCTTAATGCGAATAATTACTTTGTGAGCGAGGATACGCAGCGAGCACGCTTCAAAATCACTGTTAAAAAAGAGGAATCCCGCGAGGCTGTGGCAGAAGTTATCTCGGCTGTGCGCCCGGAGGTGGTGGGATTGATAGAAATGGGGGGGCCACATGCCTTAGAGGATTTGAAAAAACGGCTTCAGGCGCGAGGGTGTGATTACCCTTACAGTAAGATTCTGTTGCGCAGTGGTGAGGACCGCGCATTGGCCGTTCTCAGCATGCATCCTATTGTGCAAGACCATTCACGTGCCAATTGTAGTTTATTGGGCAATAAGCGTCAAAAAATGTTGAGAGGTATCCTGGACGTAACCGTGCAGGTGGGGAGTAACCGTTTTTACCGGATTGTAGGGGCTCACCTCAAATCGCGTGTGTCGGATGACCCTGCCGCCGCAACCGCCCGTCGCAAAGCAGAGGCGCGTACGTTGGCTCTGTATCTGCAAAAAGAGATGCGTAAAACACCGGCATTGCCTGTTGTTGTGTATGGTGATTGGAATGACGGCCCGGCAGATGCTTCTCTTAAGATATTAACCCAGGGTATCTCGGAAGACTCTGCGCTTTCTGCGGTGAAAGCCGCAGACTCACGCGGACAAACTTGGACTATTTATTACCGCGCTGCCCAAGAATACAGTTTGTTTGACTGTATCTTTGTCAATAAAATCATGCGCAATCGCCGCGGCAGAAGTTGCGACTCCGGCGTGGTGGATATTCCCGCTGCCGAAATAGCAGGTGACCACCGCGCCGTATGGTGTGAGTTGCGTTAAAAATCGGCATCTGCCTCTTTCATGGGCAGGTAGTGCACCTTACGAATCATGCGTGACCACTCTTTGAAGTGTTTGGTGCGTGCGGGGTATTCTTTGGCTATGGGATGGTTTGCTACGGTTTCTGCCATATCGGCGGCTTCTTCCCATTTTTCCATTTTCAGCAGGCATGCAATAGCGCCTGTGCCGGAGAGTGCAAGCATGTAGGCTTTATCTGAGCTTGCTTGCTTAGCAATGGCCGGCAGACCGTTGATAATGTTTTTATAACTGAGAAGCGCGCGCTCATTATATCCCACTCTGCCGCAAAGTATGGCTTGCTGTAAGTAGGCACGGCGGTGCCACTCTTCTGTAAGCCCGGGAATGGTGAATACTTGAGCATTGGTGTCAATAGCCGTTTTGAGAGCCTCCGGTGTGCCGGGAATGGCCTCAATATCGGCCTTCACCGTCAGCGCAAAGGCGTATTCTTCTGCCAAGTGGGTGCTGCCAGGGGTGGCTGTTCTGGCCGTTTCAATTTCTCGTATGATGCGATTGATGCGCAGAGCCGCCTCCGTTGCGTCATTGATGCGGAACAATACTGCCGTGTTGAGGATGGCTGCCCTGAATCGGTAGGGGCTGTCAATGGCTGCGGCAGCCTCAAACAAGGCCGCACCCTTGGTGACAGACGGCAAGGTCATGCATTGGGTGGATGCTCGCCCGGCCAGTAGGAGGGCACGGGCTTTCATGGTGCGGTCTTTTGTATTAGCTGCTAAATTTTCCAATAAAATGAGGGCTTTTCGGTGGTTGCCTTCTTCGGAATAAACCTTGGCCAGTTTTAAGGTAATGGCAACACGAACATCTTCTCGTTTTGTGCTTTCTAATGATTGCTCCAAGAAAGGTTTGTGAGATGCCGTGGCCCTGCCGAACTCTTGTTCGCATTCAAGGGCGTGCAGATAGAGTCCATAATAGCGCATGACCTGTTCATTAGGCCAATCATTGCGGTCTTCATGGGTGTATACCCCTAATCGGCTGAGCGCAGAGTCAGAGTTGCCGTCCTCCAAATCAAGTTGTGTGAGCTGCAAGGTAGCTTCTACCTTTTGAAGAGCGGTAGGCTGCATTTGTAACACTTGTTCAAGCTCTTCTCGTGCTGTTTGTGGGGATTTGCGGAGGTTAAGCCCTGCGTGGGTTAATTTGACGGCGCGGGCCGCAGCCGTAGGCATGTTGCGTTGCAAAAGTTCTGCTATAACACTCTCATTACCCGAGACATGTGCACAATATACCGCATTGCACAGAGCAATCTCTTGCAGCTCGGGGGACGCGCTTTCGGCGCTCTTGAGATAGAGCTCCAACGCAATGGGATCCGTTGCGGGTAGCGTGCGGGCTTTGTAGAACAGAGTATAGGCATCTCGCTTTGCGGCGGGTATGCGCTCCAAATAGGTTGCTGCCTCTACTTTCTTGCCGTTGATAATCAGATATCGAGCCTGCTCATTGTTGATTTGAACGGTAATGGGCAAATACTCCGGGTTGATACCCGTGGCACGATTGACGGCAATTTCTCCCAGCTCGTCATTGTGATGGTGTTGGAGTGCTTCTCTCTGCACAATGGCCGAGGCCATCAGCGCGCGTCGCAACGCTGCGCTGTCTCTTGCCCATTCCTCTAATTTTCGGATGGCGTATTTGCTGGTGCTGAAAGCGACTCGCTTATCAAGGCGGCGGAACGCTTCTTCCAGTAATGGGGAATCGGGGAAACTGGAGATGAACTTGAGTAACGTCTCTTCACCTTTACCATCATCATCGCCCGCAGCTTTTTCTTTGTCGTAATAAATTTCAGCCAGCAATATGCGGCTATACTCACGATGAATAGCGGTGGCTTTGTCCTCTGCCTCTCGGCACTTTGTCATGGCGGCATCAAATTGTCCCTTGCGGCGCAGTTGCTCAGCCTCCAGCAGTAATAATGCACCTGTCAGCTCGGGATTATCTGCTGTAGCTGTTTTCAAATCTCCCAGAGAAATCTCGTTGCCGGAGGTAATGGCATGTTCTGCCAGAGCAGTGCTTGCAAGCAAGGCAATTTCGGTATCCGTGCTGTGTGTAAGAGACTCCAGCAATTCTGCCGTGTTGCCGGTGCGGCGGGCGCAGTAGATGAGCCCTTTAGCGGCATACGGGTAAAGGGCATGAGTAGGCGCTACCTCCTTAAACTCATCTATGGCCTGTTGGTAGTGTCGCAGTGCCGTAAGCGCACGGCCTTTCAGATAGTGCTGTTCGGGGCCGGCTGAGACTCCATCCAACGCTTTCAACGCCTCTGCCGGTGCGCCGTTGCGCAGCGCTTGCTCTGCCTGTTGTATATCGGCCTTACACGTAGCAGATGCGCTTAATGCACAAAGAAATAATAAAAATTTATAATGCATAAATCAAAAAAATGTCAGTCTTGAGCCTGAGGAGGCGCCGAGCCCTCTTCGGGCTCTTGCCAGAGGAATCTGTTGATAAAGGTTTTGCCGGATGCCGTGAGGTGCGCCGTAGTGCTTTTGCCGGCTAAGCGCCCTGCCGTGCATTCGTTCTGGTATACCGGCATGGGTTTGCAATTTACAACGGTGGGCTCTGTCACGGTGGTATCGGCAGGGCGTATGCTGATAGGTACACCCTCTGCCGTGAATGAAATATCAAGAGCCGGCGAGTTGCTGCCCCAATCTCCTTTGTATAAAAAGGGGTGGCGTTTGAGTAAATCCGGGGTCTTGTCTCGGGGCACGCGAACTCGGTAGTGCTCAGAAAGCGTGTTGAAATAGCTGCTCAGGGAGAATGCGGCCCCGTTTTGACAGTGTTTGAGCACATCTGCCGCATCTATTCCGATGAGGTTGTGGCCGTTAAAGAGGCCATGCTTATTGTTGGCGGGGCAAAATTTATGAAACTCTGCATGCACCATGAGGCACAGCTCCAAATGACAGTGGGCGCGCACTCTGTTAAGGCCAACGCCGGAGTATCCGAGACCTCCGATAACATCCCGATACCCCACTTGTTGCCCCACCTCACATTTGATGTTGCGCAGGTGGGCGTACAAACTGTATATGGTGCCCTCAGGAACCTCGTGCGCAATCACAACATATCTGCCGTAGTTGCTTGCGCCGGGAGAATTGCTGATGTAGGCAACCACGCCGGGTGCTATGGGGTGTACCTCATCCAGAGGTTCTCCGGCTGCATCTCTGCGAATAGGTTTAACATCTATCCCCTCATGCAGCTTTGTGCATATAATGTTGCCGTTGTGGATGCGCTTGGCCGTGCGCGTATAACCATAGCTGCCGGCCTCCCATGGTTGCAGGTGTTTCCCCTCAAACCAGCGGTCGCAATACATGAAATAGCCCTCATTGTCGCCGCGATACAGCGCATCGTTTTCCGTGGGTAACTTGAATACCAAGTCCTGCGCAGCCTGCAAGGGCAGGCCCACTATCGGTGCCAGTATCAATGCCTGTAGCGTGGCTCTCATGCCGGGCGGGGGGGGGCCTTAGTTGAAGATTTCACCCACGGTGCGGCCGGTGAAGTCCTTGCGCTGTTGCACGT
>JAFYUT010000053.1 GCA_017549485.1 Akkermansia sp. | reverse complement strand
TTTGGTACGCTTCGTTATCCATAGCAGGGGTATACTAACACAGCCCCGCATGCTTTGGCAATACGGAGCTGTGTCTTAATTCCTATAAAATGTATATGTATAGAATCAGCTGTTCTGTAATTTAATTTCGGCGCGTTTGCGTGCGGTGGCATCAAGAATGCGTTTGCGCATGCGGATAAAGTGGGGGGTGGCCTCCACAAGTTCATCGGGCTCAATGTATTCAATGGCGCGTTCCAGAGAGAAGACTCGTGGGGGTGTGAGCTGGATGGAGTCGTTCTTGGTGGCAGAACGGTGGTTGGTGAGGTGTTTCTCACGCGTGGGGTTAACGGGGATGTCAATGGGTTTGGGGTTCTCGCCCACAATCATGCCCTCGTACACTTCATCGCCGGGGGCAATGAAGAGAGAGCCTCGCTCCTCCATGGCCTGCAAGGCGTAGGGGCGTGCAATGCCGTTCTCCATAGAGATGAGGGTGCTGCACTGGCGGGTGACGATTTCGCCGGCGTAGGGGGCGTATTCTTTGAAGAGGTGAGAGAAGATGCCGTGGCCGCTGGTAAGGTTAACCAGCTCGAACTCAAAGCCGATGAGACCGCGGGTGGGGATGGTGGCTTGGATGAAGGTTCGGCCGTTGCCGGTGGTCTCCATATTCTCCAAGATGCCGCGGCGGTTGCCTAGGATGCGTACGGTGCCGTTGGCGCATTCATCGGGCACTTCAATGAAGACGGTTTCAAAGGGCTCACAGGTTACGCCGTCTATCTCTTGCGTAATTACCTTGGGGCGGGAGACGAGTACCTCATAGTTTTCACGGCGCATTTGCTCTACCAAGATGGCAATTTGCATGGTACCGCGGGCCGATACCAAGAAGACACCGGCGAGGTCAGTATCCTCTACCTTGATGGAGATGTTGGTGCGCATTTCTCGCATGAGACGGTCGCGGATAACGCGGCTGGTCACATTCTTGCCGTCTTTGCCGCCAAGGGGACCGTCATTGATACTGAACTCCATCTGTACGGTGGGCGGGTCAATCTGCACGAAGGGCATGGCCTCATCCTCCGGGTCGCCGACGAGGGTTTGGCCGATGTCCACATCTTCAAAACCGGAGATGCCGATGATGTTACCGGCCTCGCCGACGGCGGAGTCAGTGGTTTGCAGTCCACTGTATTCGAAGAGTTTTGTTACTTTGCCTTGGATGCGGTTGCCGTCTTGCTGCAAGAGGTAGAGTGTGTCGCCCTTCTGTACGCGGCCGCTGGTGATACGTCCTACGGCTACACGGCCCACATAGTCATCCCAATCGATATTGGAGATAAGCATCTTAAACGGCTTGTCGGGGGCGGCATTCTTGGGGGCCGGTATGTGGTTGACAATTTGGAAGAGCAGGGGCGTGCAGTCTACGGGGGGCTCGTTCTCAGGGCTGTTCATGAAGTAGCCATCGCGGGCGGAGCCATATACAAAGGGGGCCTCAAACTGCTCCTCGGTGGCATCCAGCTCCAGCAGGAGCTCCAGTACTTGGTCGTGCACCTTCATGGGGTCGGCATGCGGGCGGTCAATCTTGTTGACAACTACGATGGGCAGCAGTCCTTCCTCAAGCGCTTTACGCAGCACGAAACGTGTTTGAGCCTGCGGGCCTTCGTAGGCATCTACCACAAGAATCACGCCGTCTACCATCTTCATTACGCGCTCTACCTCGGCGCCGAAATCGGCGTGCCCGGGAGTGTCTACAATGTTGATGGTGTAGTCATTCCAGTGAATAGAGGTGTTTTTGGCTTTGATTGTAATGCCTTTTTCTCGCTCCAAGTCCATGGAGTCCATGGCTCGCTCTTGCACCTCTTGGTTTTCTCGGTATGTGCCGCCGGCTTTGAGCAGCTGATCCACCAGCGTGGTTTTACCGTGGTCTGCGTGGGCGATAATGGCAAGATTGCGGAACTTGGAGGGATCACTCATAATGATTAAATTATCGGGAGCATCGCGCGCCCGTGGGCGCATTCTACCATAATTCCCCCGCCACGTAAAGCCTGAACTGCGTGTAGATGTTACTTTTGGGCATTTTTTGTAAGAGTGCAACACCTGCACGTGGATGCTGAAGAGTTGTTATAAAAATACTGAAAAAAAAGCTCGCAATGTCAGTTGGAATGGGGTATACTAGCAGGCAGCAAAGGAACCTCACAAGATATGATTACAAAGAAACTCACTGTTCTTAACAAGCTCGGAATACATGCCCGCCCGGCCGCACAATTCGTGCGCGTAGCGAGTCGCTTTAAGTCTGATGTGACCGTTGAGAAAGATGATGAATCTGTTGACGGCAAGAGTATTATGGGCCTGATGATGCTGGCCGTGGGGTGTGGTGCCGAGATTGATGTGACGGTGGATGGTGCTGATGAAGCCGAGGCCATAGCCGCATTAGAGGAATTGGTAGCATCCAAGTTCGGAGAGGCTTGATATTACGATATATTACGGTTGAGCCCTCCAAGATTACGCTGAACGCATGACGGAGAGTTTCGAGCGCCGAATGAAAGGGATACCGGTATCACCCGGTATAGCGATAGGCTGTTTGCGTGTTGAGGCCAGGGGATGTGCTGCACCTGCCACACGCAACATACTGCCCACCGAGAGTGAGGGCGAGTGGGCTCGTTTTGAAAGTGCTATTGCGAGGACGGAGGAAGAACTGTATGCGCTGAAGGAGAGAGTGGAGCATGTCTCCGGTGCAACGGAGGCTGCCATTTTTGATGCCCATTTGCTTTTCTTGAGAGACCGCACCATCCTCAAGCGTTTGCGCAAGGAGTTTGCGGAGCGCATGCAGAATATTGATGCGGTGTATTATGCCGTGGTGCAGAACTTTATGGAGGTAATGCGCCATGTGGATGACCCGTATTTGCGTAGCCGCGTGGTGGATATTGGCGATGTGCTGCAACGTGTGCTTAAAAATATGTCTCCGTCAACGGCGGCATCCATCACGCAGTCTCCCTGTGGCTGTGACCCTTACATATTGGCGGCGTATGACCTGACGCCCAGTGATACAGCTGATTTAGACTCCCGGATGGTACTGGGTTTTGTGACCGAGGCCGGCTCTGCCGTGTCTCACACTGCTATTTTGGCACGCTCTCTTGGTATGCCTGCTGTGGTGGGCGTGCCCCAGTTGGTGATAGATTCGCGCGTGGGCTGCAAAGCTATTCTGGATGGATACAGCGGTGTATTGATTCTGAACCCCACAACAGAAACGGAATCTCATTATCGCGCGCTGCAAGCCGAGAAGGAAAAAGCCTATAAGGCCTTGGCCGATATGCGTGATTTGCCGTCCGAAACGGTGGATGGCCGCCGTATTCGCTTGGCTGCCAATGTAGAGTTTGCGCATGAGTACAGTGCCATTCGCCGCTCAGGTGCAGAGGGTGTGGGCCTGTACCGCACAGAGTTCTTCTTGCTGGGCGCCGGTAGTTTGCCGGACGAAGAGACGCAGTATGAACATTACCGTAATTTGGTAGAGAGCTGTGCCCCGCATGAGGTTATTTTCCGCACGCTTGACTCCGGTGGCGATAAATTGCCCTTTGAGGTGCTTGAGGAAAAAGAGGATAACCCTTTCTTGGGGTGGCGCGGTATACGTGTATCCTTGAGCCGGCCTGAGGTGTTCAAGGAGCAGCTGCGTGCCATCTTGCGGGCATCTGCCCATGGTAAAGTGGGGGTCATGTTCCCCATGGTATCAGGCATTACCGAGGTGCGACAAGTGCATGAGTTGCTGGATGAATGCCGTGCCGAGCTTAGCGAACGCGGCCTGGCGTATGATGAACACATGCGCGTGGGTATCATGATAGAGGTGCCCAGTGCTGCCATGATGTCGGATGTGCTGGCTCGCCACGTGGATTTCTTCTCCATCGGCACGAATGATTTGACTCAGTATACCATTGCGGTGGATCGTGTGAACTTCCGCGTGGCAAGTATGTTCCGCCCCACGCATCCCGGTGTTATCCGCATGATTAAGCAAACCATTTCTGCCGGTATACCCACGGCTATATGTGGTGAAATGGGTGGTGATATTGTGCTGGTGCCGTTGTTGGTAGGTTTGGGGGCAACGGAACTTTCCGTGGGTACGCATTTGTTGCCGCTTATTCGCTACGCTATACGCCACCTCAGCTATGAGGAATGCCGTGCCATGACAGAGCAGGCCCTACAGGCTGAGGATAGCTACACGATACGCAACTTGTCAGAGGCGCTGGCCCGTAAATCTTACCCGGCTCTTTTTGAATAAACCGCCTGCGTTTTATTGCTTGTTCAATATGCGCTGAATCAGCGCTTGGGTAACCATGCCGCTTTCTTGCAAGGATTTGGGGCAAATTCTGCTCATGTTATCCCGCGGGGTGTGCCACCATATACTGCCTACAAAGTCACATATCAGGTTGATGGTGGCTACTCCGGCCTCGCGGAAGTAACGGTCGTCATCCCAGTATTCCTGGTCGGTAATGGTCCATTTGTTTTCATTGAGCTTAAGCTCTTTAATGGTTTCCAAATAGGCATCCACAAGCTCGGGAGAGGAATCAAAGAGGGGTACTTGTATCGTTTTGTTGCGAGCCCCCACCATGTCCAGATTAATCATATAGCGGGGTAAATTGTCGCCACGGCGCTCAACATCATATTTAGAGCCGTAGAGCCCATCTGTCTCCGTCATGCGCTCGGCTACAGCTTCTTCACCATCAAAAAATACCAATTCAATACGATGTGCATGCTCGGTGCCGGACAGCAGGCGTGCAAGCTCCATCAACACTGCGGCCCCACTGGCACCGTCATCTGCGCCTACAAAGTCATCAGAAACGTTGATTTTTGTATCGATGTGGCATGTGAGCAACAGCTCGGAGCTTGGGGCCTCCTCTTTAACGAACATGGCGTGCAGATTCGTCATTTTTACCCCATGGGGTGAGGTAAATGAGTGGCGACGTACTGCCCACCCGTGTTGCTCCAAGTGACGGGTAATATACTGTAATTGTTTTTCGTAAGCCTCTGAGCCGGAAGGCCGGGGCCCTAACTTACACAACTCGGCACAGTGTACATAGGCGTTTTCTCCGCAAAAATCCGGAGTATGCTTGAGCGTATAGGTGGGGAGCGGCTTGGAGTGCGATGTTGCTTTAGCCGATTCATCTTTGCAGCCACCGCAGAGCAGGGCTGCACCCAGTACGACTAAGCCGCTGAGCCGATTCATTATTGCGGGAAGTTGATGCCGAAGAGTTGGAGAATACGCACCAGCTCATCCTTACCGATGTAGGGAATCTCAATTACGCCGTTATTTTTACCCTTGAGATTGATGTTAACCTTGGTACCGAAATCGGCGGAAAGCTGTTGACAAACCATCTCATAAGCCTCGGGCAGGGTGCGCAGCACAGGAAGATTCGGTTTGGGGGCTTCGGGGTCAAGTATAGATTTGACCAATTGTTCGGTTTGGCGTACGGTAAGCCCTTGCTCAGCAACGCGCTTAGCGGCATCAATCTGCTTCTCCTCCATTTCTTTGAGTTGCAGAAGTACTTTGGCATGGCCCACGCTGATTTCTGCTTTTTCCAGCATCACTTTGACCGGAGCGGCCAAATCAAGCAGACGTACCATGTTGGCAATAACCGTGCGAGACTTGCCTACATGGCGGGCGATAACCTCTTGCTTCATGCCGAAACGGGTTTGCAGCAGACGGTATTGCTCAGCCTCTTCAAGCGGAGTAAGGTCTTCGCGTTGCAGGTTTTCGATAAGGGTAAGCTCGGCAACTTCAAGGTCGGTAGCATCATGCACTACTACCTTTACCTCAGCTTGGCCTAAACTGCGCACTGCACGCAAACGGCGCTCACCGGCAATAAGCTCATATTTGCCGTTTACCATGCGCACCACGAGAGGCTGAATCAAGCCACGCTCGCGAATGGAGTCTGCAAGCTCTGCAATCTGTTCTTCGTTAAAGTGTTTGCGGGGTTGGAAAGGCGAGGCTTCAATCTCTTCAACCTTAGCCAAAATTACACGACTCTCATCAACCTGAGGTTGAGAAGAACCATCTGTGATGCGGGATTCCTGCTTTTTAATCAAAGCACCCAGTCCTTTTCCTAATGCTTGCCGTGCCATACGCGGGCGGTATTTTACTCCATCCGTTACAAAATTGCAACCCCTTTTTTCCGGATAGCGTGTTTATCTTTTGCTCTTCTTTTTTCGTGAACCTTTGCTGCGCTTGAGTTTGTCTTCCTCCGCCCATTGTCGGCGCTTGTATTGCATGAATCGGATGGAAAATTCGTATAGGACGAAAGAAAGTATCGGTACACAAGTCCATACAAGCGAGTCCCATACGCCTCTTCGGCTGAAAAAATGAGCTCTCTCGCGTATGTCATCCCATTCTTCGGCGCTGATGGGGAGCATATAGGCAATGCCTCCGAATATAAGCAAACCGCAACCGTAAATGAAACAGCATGTCACCTTACTTATCTCTTTATCTTGGTCTGTCAACATGGCAGCCAGTAAAATACCGACCGCACCCAGTATGACCAACGAGCAACAAGTGAGTATACTCTTGGTTGTTAATATTTTTGCTGCTAGGGTAAGTGTCAGCATTCAACTTATTGCTCGTAGACGGTGGGATCCGGTATGCCGGCAGTTGCAAAGGATTCTTTGCGCTCTCGGCAAGTGGCGCATTGGCCACAGTGCTGCGCCCTGCCACAGTAGCATGAGTAGGTGTGGGTAAAATCTACCCCAAGCGCTGCACCGATTGCGGTAATTTCTCCTTTGGTGTTGGCTATAAAGGGGCGCAGAATTTGCAGCTCTGCATAAGTTCCCAGAGAAATGGCACTTGCCATGGCAGCCATGAAATCCTCGCGGCAATCGGGGTATAGAGCGTGGTCTCCGCCGTGGGCAGCTATCACAATGGCCTCTGCTCCATTGCTCTCTGCTATGCCGGCGGCTATGGCTAAGAAAATACCGTTGCGGAACGGTACAACCGTTTGCTTGAGGTTTTCCTCTGCATAATCTGCTGAGGGGATGGCGTCTGCGCCACTGAGCAGGGCACTTTGCAGGTGGGCAGAAATGCTGCGCAGGTCAATCTCGTGGTAGGGAATCCCTAATTTTTCGGCTTGATAACGAGCACAGTCTAGCTCTTGGGCGGCGTGATTGCTGCCATAGTCAAAGGAGAGGGCACACACCACCTCATGGTGGCTGTGTGCCCAGTAAAGCGCGGTGGTAGAATCCAACCCGCCGGAGAGTAGTACTGCTACTTTCATGCGGGGCGATTCTCGGGCTGGTGCTCGGCGGTGCAGGTAAGCTGAATACCGCCACGGGCGCCGAACTTGCCTTCCACCTTCATCCAAGCCGGTTCTACAGCTGCTACCAAGTCATCCAAAATGCGGTTGACCACCTGCTCATTGAATGCGGCATAGTTGCGGAACGAGACAAGATAGTATTTGAGGCTCTTTGTCTCTACCACTTTAGCGGCGGGGGTGTAGGTGATGGTGAGTTCGCAGCTGTCCGGCTGCCCGGTAACGGGACAAAGGGAAGAAAACTCGTGTGTGGTGAGGGTTACCACATACGGGCGCTGCGGGCTGCGGTTGGGGAAAGCCTCTAACTTGGCATCCTCCGGGCTGCTGAAGAATTCGGTGTGTTTACCGAGCAAAGAAAGGTCTTTGTTGTCCATGATATTAATTAAGCTTTAGTGAGTTTGTATCCGTCTTTGCCGTCTTTCATGGCCCAGCCGAGCTCTGCGAGCTTGCCTCGCAGGGCATCTGCCGCGGCCCAATCTTTGGCTAGGCGAGCAGCCCAGCGTTCATCTGCAATGGCTTTGATATCCTCTGGCACCTCAATGTCGGCATCGGGATCCGGCAGTTGCAGGCCGAGGGCTTCCATGATGAAACGGAATGCTTTCCAAAGTTTGGTGGCCTCGGCCTTTTCCATCTCAGCGGGTTTTACACCTTTGATGGCGCTGAACACGTGGCCGAGGGCCTCAGGGCCGTTCAGGTCGTCTTCCAAGCTATCCCAAGCCGGTTGGAACATGCCGAGAGCAGGGGCCTTCTTGACCAAATCTCGGTAAGTGGGTTCTTTCTCGCCACTGGCTTTGGCAAGTTCTTTGTCAAAGCGGCCCAGTTTGTTGAGCGCGCTGGTGGCATCTTTCATGCCGGTGAGGGTGAAGTTAAGCGGGCGGCGGTAGTAGGCGCCGGCCAACACATAACGCAGGGCTGCGGGGGTATAGCCCATCTCCTGCAGTTGGTCCAGCGTGTACATGTTGCCCAAGCTCTTGCTCATCTTGGCACCATCTACCAGCAAGTGGGTTACGTGGAACCAGTGGCGGGCAAAGCGTCCACCGCAGGCGCAGCGGCTTTGTGCTATCTCATTTTCGTGGTGCGGGAACACGAGGTCCACACCGCCGGAGTGTAAGTCAAAGGTGTCTCCCAAGTACTTGTGGCTCATGGCAGAGCACTCCAAGTGCCAACCGGGGCGACCTTCTCCCCACGGAGACTCCCAGAAGTTGGGTCCGTCTTCGGGGCGGCGTGCTTTCCACAGTACGAAGTCAGCAACGCTGTCTTTTTCGTATTCGTCCGTATCGGCGCGGGTGTTGGCCGTTTTGCCGAGGTCAAGCTCCTGGCGATCTAAGTGTGCCAGTTTGCCGTAGTCGTTGTAAGAGGATATGCGGAAGTAGACGGAGCCGTCATCGCTCTGATAAGCATGGCCTCCCTCCATCAGCTTTTGTACAATGTCAAGTTGCTCTTTGATGTGGCCAACGGCGCTGGGCTCTACGTGCGGGGAAAGACAGTTGAGAGCCTTGCAGTCTGCGTGGAACTTGGCTGTCCACATAGCGGTGTATTCACCCAACGGCATGCCTTGCGCTTGTGAGTTGCGGATGGTCTTATCGTCCACATCTGTCAGGTTACGTACATGCTTGGTGCGCAAGCCACCCAGCTCTACCACGCGGCGGAAAACGTCTTGTACCACAAAGGTGCGGAAATTACCGATATGTGCAGCGGCATACACAGTAGGGCCGCAACAGTAGAAGCGCAGCTGCTTGCCGTCCTCTGCCTGCACGGGCTTCATCGCCCCCGTCTGTGTATCATATAAGTTCAACATAACGCGCGTAGTATGCCATGTGATGGCATATTTTGTCAAGCTTGCAGGATGTCACAGCCATGGAAAATGCTGTTATTGCAGAAATAATGCTTGCTAAACCGTTGAATATATGGCAGAGTATGGGCAAATAATACTTTTATACTATGAAAATATGTAAATGGATGCCACTGCTGACGATTTTTGGTGTGGGGCTTGCCGCCCAAGTGGTTGCTGAACCGCTTACTGAGCCTGCCGCGATGGTTGAGGAGACCGTGGTGTTGGCCGATGATGAGGAGGATGATGAAAAAGCCTCCAAAAAGAAAAAGACTGCCAAGAAGGATAAGAAGAGTAAGAAACGCAATGTAGGCAAGGCTGCTCAGCAAAAGCGCAAAGAACTGAGAGAAAAAGGTGTGCGAAATGTTCGCGCTAAGTCTCCCAATGGCTGGCCCGATAAAATTCCCGTGCCGGAGGATACCACCCTTAAACAGGGGGCCAAACAAGGCCAATTCTTTGTGTATGAAACAAACAATTATATCTTCTTTACCCCGGTAGAAATAGATGCGAATGCCTGTGATACCGTGGGTCGCTTGTTCGAGTGTGCTTATGCCGCCAACCAGGCTGTGGGTGAAGTGGTGCCCGTTCCCCGTACGGAGGAAGAGCGTGCTGAAAAGAAATACCGTGTGGAGCTGTGGCCCACTAAACAGCAGTACGTGGCGCAGGGTGGCTCTCCCTCATCTGCCGGTGTATTCATGTACAGCTCTCGCAAAACGCCCGGAGATAACGGCCCTATTACCGAGAAAACGCTGGCCAGTGATAAGGTGATGGTACCGTTTGAATCATTGGGCCTTTCTTCTGATGGTCACGTGGCCAAGAATGATATCGATACTCACGTCCTTGTGCATGAATTGACTCACCAGAACTTTGTGTTCAACGGTTTGCCGATATGGTGCAATGAAGGGTGGGCGGAGTACATAGGCTATGTTCCGTATGTGGGTGAAGATTTGGACTTTACTCGCTGTTTTGCCGTTATTCTGCATAAAGCTAAAGAGCAGGCTGGGCACGGCGCTCTGGATTTCCCCTTTACGCTGGAAGAGTTCCTGACCATGGACCAACAGACCATGTATTCATACATGGGGCAGGGTAAAGATACCTACACGCTTTCTGCCATGATTATCACGTTCTACGTGCACTTAGATAGCAAGAAAGGTGTAGAAGCTCTCAAGAAATATATGCAGGCCCTTGTGGATGGTGAATCTCACGAGGAGGCCACAAAGCTCTTGATTGAGCCTCACAAAAATGCCGAAAAGCTGCAGAAAGATTTTATCAAGGCTTGGAAGAGCAAGAAGGTCCCTGTCTCTTTCAAAGATGTTGATTAAGTCAGTTTTAATTCATTACTGAAAACTGAGCGGGCGGAGGATGTTGCATCCTCCGCCCGTTTGTTGAATATTTATTCGTCTGTTCAGGGTTGCTCAACAATGCCCATGAAAAGCGGGGCCTCTGAGCCGGTGAGACTGCCGATTACCCAAATGAACGGTCGGTCAAGCACAACGGTTCGCGGCAGGACTCGGAAGTTTGCTACTGACGCAGTGGCCGCTGCTGCTTCGGTACCCTGTTCATCTACTTTGATGTAGCATTTCTGCATAACATCAGAGAGATAAATACCGGCTTGAGTTGTGGTAAGGCGAGAGAAATCTGCATCCCTGAAGATTTCTTTGAGCCCGGCTGCTTTCAGCGCGTTATTCAGCTTGAGGGTAGCACCATCAATGGTGAAAGCGGGCATGATAACGCGTGTTTGCCCACCTGCATAACCGATTCTGTTGCGGATGGCTAGGTATTTATCTTGAGTAAGGGTGGTAGCGAAGCCTCGTATATCTTTTGTGGGAGAAATGGCAATGAAATAGCAGGGCTCCCCTCCACGGGTTGATGCGGCATAAGGCAGGGCAATGGCTACCCAGTCCTCCCCCTTTGCTGCGGGGAATTTGGCGGTACGGCTCATCATGTTGGCCGGTACGGTTTTGCCATCGGCCATAGTGAACTCTCCCGGGAAACTGTCATTCGGGTCAAAGGGGAATTTCCAGTTTTCTTTAAGGTAAATGGCGTTGGTGGCAACAAAAGCGGTCAAGTCAGAAAAGTCGGAGGCCTGCACCAGCTTATTTATCAGGCCGTGCGTATGCTTTGCGCACCATTGATTAATGGTGTCGGCTGCTTGCGCAGACTTGCCGAAGTTGATGCTGACTGCATCTTTTATGCCGTCAACAAGTGGCAATTTTTCTGAGACGAAGAGTCCGTCTGCTTGCTCAACATTAATGCTGAAGTTTGCTTTTTCTTTGCTCATCGGCAGGGCGCTGAGCTCTGCAAGGGTGCTGCCGGCACTGTACTTTTTGAGCGTGTTGAGTACATTTTCTACCCCTGTCGGGGAAAATGCCAAGTTGCCGTCAGTCTCTTGTGCCAGTGTGCGAAAGAGTTGGAAAGAAAGGGAATCCTCGGCACAGCATATGCCTGTGCTCACGATAAGTGTTGTGGCTATGTTTTTAATAGTCATGGTGAATACGGTGTGATTTCAGTATACATGATGAATAAGGCATTGCAAAGTCGAAACCTCGAAACATATTGAAATATTATTCGGCTTGAGTCATATTTTACTGTGTGTTATACTCTTGTTCATGAAGTTTTATCCGATTTTTGTGCTTTGTGGTGTGTTGGTGTTGGGACAATGCCGGCATCATGCCCCGTCTGTACATGCAGCCGCGCCTGTGCCGGTTGTGTACATGCCGGGGGAAATGTGCTATTTGGATGAAGTTGCTCCCTTGGTACGAGTAGATTTGAAGTACTGCGGGAATGATAATTTTGTGGGGCGTCCCATAGCCGGTTATACAGAGGGGCACCGTGCGGTCTTGCGCAAGGATACGGCTTTGGCTATGAAGCAGGCTTCTGAGAATCTTGCCAAGGAAGGATTGGGCCTTTTGGTTTGGGATGCCTACCGCCCTGCGCGTGCGATGAAGGATTTTTACGCTTGGTCGGAAACGAGCGATGACCGCACTAAATCTGAGTTTTATCCCAATATCACCAAAAAAGAGATTTATGAGAATCGTTACATCGGGTTGATGTCTGAGCACAGCTGGGGTGTAGCGGTGGATTTAACGCTTGTTGACCTCAAAACCGGCAAAGAATTGGATATGGGGGGGCGCCATGATTTGTTGGATATCGTATCTGCCACCAATTCTCCGCTCATTACTGCCAAACAACGAGCTAACCGCTTGAAACTCAAAGCTGCCATGGAGTCAGTCGGTCTGCGCAACTACAGCAAAGAATGGTGGCATTATTTTCTTAGTGAGAGAGGTGTTTGCCGTAATTACGATTTCCCCCTCAATGACAATATGCAGCAGCGGGATGTTGCCAATCCTTAATCGTCCAGCAGAGAACGGAAGGAGGAGATGGCCTCGGCGCAATCCTCTTCGCTCATGGGAGTTTTCATGAGCTCATCGTAGTCTACGAACTCGTAGAGCCGATTCGGAATCTCCATGATGAAACATGATGGCTTGCAGCGTTCTTCCGCGCCGTAACGGGTGCGTTTGGCACAGTAGGTCATGGTCAGGCGCTCTCTCGCACGGGTGATGCCTACGTAGAATAATCGGCGCTCTTCATCCAGATTCCCTTCATCTACTGAGCGGTTGTGCGGTAATAAACCGTCTTCTACGCCCACAATGTAAACCTGAGGAAACTCCAAACCTTTGGCTGCGTGCATGGTAATAAGGCACACGCCGCTTTTTGACTCAATATCATCATCGTCTCGGTCATTGTCGAGGTTGATTTTAGACAGAAAATCAGTGAGTTTGGCTCCGGGTAACCAGAACTGACGCAGCGCGGTCTTGATGTCGTCTATTGCAGATTGACGGCGATTTTTCTCTTCTTCTGTTTTGCAATTACGAGAGATGTATTCTTCGTATTCCGTTTCTTTGAGGAAATCGCTCATGATTTCTTCAAAAGAGCGCTCACTTTCTGCAAACTCCGTACCGTAGCGCGTGATGAGTTCCGTGAAAGCGTTGATGCTGTTTTGGGAACGCGTGGAGCATTCGGCAAGGAAAGAGAGGTCAAGCAAGGTGGCCCATACGCTCTTTTTGTTGTCGCGGCTCCAGTCTATAGCGAAGGATGCCGTGTTAGCGCTGATACCTCGCGGTGGTGTATTCAGCACGCGCAGCAAATGCAAGTCGGCATCGGGGTTATCCATGAGTTGTAGGTAGCTGATGAGGTCTTTTACCTCTCGGCGGTCGAAGAAGCTCTTGGTGCCCACCATGCGATAGGGAATATGATGCTCACGCAACGCCATTTCCAAGGCTCTGCTTTGTGCGTTAGCTCGGAACAGTACGGCAAATGCCTCCCACGGTAGTTTGTCTCGCATGCGAATTTGTTCAATCTCATCGGCAATGAATTCGGCCTCGTCTTCCGGGCCGGGCATGGCGAGAAGCCGCACCGGGTATTGCCCCTCTTTATTGGTACGCAGTGTTTTCTCTCTTCTGCCGGCATTGTTGCGAATGAGAATGTTGGCACAATCAAGTACTTGCTTGGTGCAGCGATAATTTTCCTCCAACTTGATAACGGTGGGATTGGGGAAGAAGCTTTCGAAGTCGAGAATGTTGGAGATTTGGGCACCTCGCCAACCGTAAATGGATTGGTCGTCGTCACCCACTACGCACACATTGTGTTCCGGGCCTACCAATTGGCGCAGGAGACTCATTTGCAGTGAATTGGTATCCTGGAATTCATCCACCGTAATAAAGGTGAAACGGCGGTTCCATTTGTCATGCACATCCGGGTAGCAACGCAGGAGCCTTTCAGTCAGAATCAACAAATCATCAAAATCTACTGCATTTTGAGCTTTCAGCTCTCGCTGATATGCTCCGGCAACCGCTGAGATGAGCGTATCTTCGATAGCTTTGTAATCCAACCCCAAATTGCGAACACGGGAGTACTCTGCTATGACTTGCGCCGGTTCAAGCTTTTCTCTGCGGGCGCCGTATTCCATAATAAGGCGTTTGAGTAAGCCGCTTTGATCGCTACCGGTGTAGATGGAGAAGTTTTCTTTATAACCCAAGCGCCCGATATCTTGGCGAAGAATGCGCACGCAAAGAGAATGGAACGTACATACCGTCATTTTGCGTGCTGCTTTGCGGTCTACCAATCCGGCAACGCGGTCTGCCATTTCATTGGCCGCTTTGTTGGTGAACGTAAGAGCGAGGATTCCGGCAGGGTTAACACCTTGTTCTATCATATTGGCAATACGGCATGTAACGGTACGCGTTTTGCCAGTGCCGGCTCCTGCCAGAATCAGCACCGGGCCGTTAAGCGTTTGCACTGCTTGTTTTTGGGCAGCGTTTAAGCTGTTAATGTCGAATTTCTCTGCCATAATTCTTCGCTCTCCGCATCCTGATGGAGGGCGCGGTATGGTAGCACATTTCTCTACTTCGGACAAGGATAAATTACTATTTCTGTCTTACTGAACGACGGTCTATAATTTGCTCAGTCGATGGATAATTGCCGCTATCATCATTAAAAATAAGGTGGCGGGTAATAGCCATATAAAGTTGCTCACATCCTGTATGTGTAAGCAAAGAAAGACAGAACCTATTGTAAGTAAAGCAAGAAGCAGAGGTATCCATCTAATCAATGTCGGTTCGTATGGGTTTGCATGTACCGGATTTAATAATATATCGAAGATGAGCTTCACAATTTCATCTATCAGGGTATGCGTATTCATGAAAAGGATATTTCGTGGTATGGTTGTTCCCTGTTACGATAGATGCGGATGCCGGCCCCTACAAAGCATAAGAAGCAGCCTATGGTGCAAAGGGCGAAAACAACCGGGGAGAAGACGGATTCATCCGTATCTTCAGCAGGAATAACGCGAGATTCATCGTGCGGGTCGGCAAGGATAGTGATAGTGTCTCCAGTGTCTACCGGTGTTCTATAACCAGCTAAAGCAGTAGTTTTAATGAGTGAACCTGCGTGTTCGTATATAACTACGGGGTAATAGATGGCCACTTCTCGGCGTTTGCCTCGGCGCTCAGTATCTTCTTCATGGGCGATGACGATGGCTTCTTTCTCTTGACCGAACAGGTGTAAGTCTGCGCCTGCATCATATAGCATATCATAGGTCACCCCACCTAAGAGAACACTGCCTATTAAGCATCCAACGACATGACGCCAAGTTGCGGGGCGCTTGATGGCCGGCAATTTTTTGATAGGAGTGTTTTTTGCGGGAAGTTGCAGCCCTAGTTCACTCCATTGTTCGTTCGTAAAGATATCGGGAGATAGATTGTAAAAACCGATGGCGCCACGGGATGCGAGAGAAAGATTGTCTTGAGCAAAAAGGTAGTCTGTTGTTCTGTTGCGGTGGTGTTTTACATGTTGAATTAAATAAGCATCCAGAGGAAATGAAAAGACGGTGGGTTTGCTCTTGCCTCCGAACAGCTCAATAACCATGGCTCGTTGAGTAGTCAGTTGGTAATAGGTGTTACGTGTGCGCTTGATATCCAGCCCTACTAAATACAGAAGCGCTAAGCCCCCGAATAGAAATAATGCACCCCACCATAACTGCTCTCTATCTGTCAGCATAAGGATGCCGACTGCCATAAGAATTAAACCGAGCAGGATATGAAGAAGTTTTCTGAACAAAAACTTAGCTGTGCTCTTGGTGGCAAAAATTACCTTCTCCTCAGGCCGAAGAGTAAAGGATAAGTCCGGATTCATGAGAGTAGTAGAGTTTGTTGATAAGAAAAGCGAGCCTCCTTCGCGGTAACGAAAGAGGCTCTGTTAAGGGAAAGGGTGGGTATTAATAATCTCTCTTGAGCAGGTAATCATTGATGGCAAGCAATGCTTCACGGCGCTTGTCGGAGAATACGCTGAGCGCCGCTTGTGCTGATGCTGTCAGCTCGCGAGCTTCTGCTCGGGCTTTCTCCATGCCGACCAAAGCGGGGTAGGTTGCCTTTTGCACCTTTTGATCCTTACCGATGCTCTTGCCCAGCACCTCGGGGGTTGATGTAACATCCAAAATATCATCAATAATCTGGAATGCCAGACCGAGGTCGCGCCCGTACACGGTAAGTGCCTCCAGCTGCTCAGGTGTGGCCCCGGCAGCCATGGCTCCCAATCGCACGGAGGCTATGATAAGAGATGAGGTTTTTCCCATGTGAATGGCGCGCAACTCGTCAACGCTGAGTTGTCGGCCCTCGCCTTCAAGGTCCAGAACTTGTCCGCCTACCAATGTGAGGCTGCCGGTGCGGTATGCCAGCTCGGCAACGTAATCGCGCACATTGTAACGCTCGTTGGCCGGTACGCTGGTCAACATGGCAAATGCTTCTGTCAGTAGAGCATCACCGGCCAATATGGCTACGCCTTCTCCGTAGACCTTGTGGTTGGTCGGGCGCCCACGGCGCAGGTCATCATTATCCATGCTGGGCAGGTCATCATGAATCAGCGTATAGGTGTGCAGGGCCTCCAATGCACAGGCTGCGTTGAGCGCGGGAGTGACATCTCCGCAGCAGGCACGGGCAGCTTCAAGACAGAGCAGGGGGCGAATACGCTTGCCACCCGCAAAAATGCTGTAACGCATTGCTTTATGCAAGGTGGTGGGCGCTGTGTCCTCCGTGGGTAAGAGCTCATTGAGTCGAGCCTCTACCAGAGCCGCAGATTCTTTGATGAGAGCCTTGATATCCATGGTTTTGAAAGCTTGCTATATTTATGCGCGGCTGACGAGCAACTCGGCAATTTGTACGGCATTAAGGGCTGCACCCTTGCGCACTTGATCGCCTACAACCCAGAGGTTAAGAGCATTGTCTACGGCGATGTCCTTGCGGATGCGTCCTACATAGCAGGTGTCACCGTTGGTGGAATCCAGCGGGGTGGGCCATACGTTGTTGGCAATGTCGTCCATCAGGGCAACACCGGGCTTACCATCATAGCAGGCGCGGGCTGCTTCTACATCTACAGGCTGCTCAAACTGAGCAACACATGAGATGGAGTGGCTGCGGTAAACCGGCACACGCACGCAAGTGCAGGTCACATTCAGCTCCGGCAGATTCATAATTTTGCGCCCCTCGTTGAGCATCTTGAGCTCTTCTTTTGTGTAGCCGTTGGCATCAAACTTGTCAATCTGAGGCAGCACGTTGAACGCAATCTGTCGGGGATAGGTAGAAATCTCTACGGGGTGGCCATTGCAAATGGCTTGTACTTGATTCTCCAACTCGGTAATGCCGTGCTGTCCACTGCCGCTGACAGCCTGATAGCTGCTGGCAATGATTGTCTTAAGACCGAACTTGAGGTGCAACGGATACAGCGCCATCAGGGTAATGATGGTGGTGCAGTTGGGGTTGGCAATGATGTTGCGCGGGTGATCAAATGCGGCATCGGGGTTAATCTCCGGCACGACCAAGGGTACATCGGCATCCTGACGGAAAGCGGAGGAGTTATCAACCACCACGCAACCGGCCTCGCCGGCAATGGGGGCGAACTTGCGGGAGATGTCGCCCCCGGCGGCGAACAGTGCCAAATCAACATCGCCGAAAGAATTTTCAGTCAGCTCCTCTACGGTGAGCATCTCACCTCGAAACGCTACCTGTTTACCGGCAGAACGTTTAGAAGCAAGAAGTTTCAAAGAAGAGAGCGGAAAGTTACGGCTCTCAAGGCAGGAAAGAAGCTCGACACCCACCGCACCGGTGGCGCCCACAATAGCTACTCGGGGATTCTTGTTCATTGTCTGATATTATGTATCGTTTGGTTCTGTCGGCATCAGCTCACGCGGCTGACGCGCGGGCGATATTATACGCATTTCTGCATGAATAGCAAGCGCGATTTTTTGTTTTTAGAGTCTTGATGCATTCTTTTACGGAATTCTCGCGCTGCCGGTTCCGATTTTGGGGTAGTTTTGCGGGCGGTCTGATTGAAGTTGTTCTTTGATAGCGAAAGGTCTTGTTATTAACCAAAAACTCAGTTTGTAAAGGCAGATGGGGAGGGCATCCATCACTTTCAGTGGCCAAGCGATAGGTTGCAGCATGTAATGAACGGTGCCGTTTTGCTCCGGTATTGCGGGCAGGTAGTGGGCTGTTTCGTGATAATTCTTATGATAAGTATCCCTTGTCAGTTTGGGTGTACAGCGGGTGGCTCTGCTGAAATCAAACTCGTCTTTGGGAATGATGCCGGTTTCAGATGTATCAGACTCAGTGAGCTTTATTTGCAGGCATTCGTACACCAGCTCCTCATTTAACTGAACCATGTATGCCCGGGGGGTGAGATTATTGATACGCTCTTTATCAGCCTTCCATAAGCGTATGTATGTTCCTTTGTTACCCCACACATTTTCACCCCGTAGCAGAGCTGTTTCTTTTTGAGCCAAGGCATAGTACAGTTCCATGTAGTACTTGCCGTCCAGTTTGTAGATGGTGAAATCATCGGGCGAAGCCGTTTCCCAGTTGAGGTCTTGAGCCGATTTATCAGCTCCGGTGCTGATACGGTATGCTCTCTCAACACAGAGGTCATCCACAAAACCACCCAAATTGGTGGTAATAATACAGCTGTTGAGCAATAGCGCAAGAATGATGAAAAGGTATTTCATTGCTTTCTTTATAAATGTGTTTTTTCTCAATGTCAAGTATATTCAATGACTTTTGTAATCTGATTATGATTGACTTGACGCGTATCCCATGGTATAAAAAAGGAGAAGCTGTAGTGATGAAGATTCCCCCGTTTTGGATAAGAGAGAAGTGCCGTGGCTGCGATGGAACCATGTGGAAGTTGCGTGGTATTTCGTACAATTCCATGGAAGAAGCGAGGTCTCGCTTGGAGACTCGCCGTCAATTGCGAAAGTCTTTTGCAACAGAACAAGCCCCGAATGTTGAGGTATACCGTTCCGAATTACGAACGTTAGATGAATTGCAACAGGATGAATACAACACGTTAATGCTGGAACCGGTGTTGCATGTGCTCGGTGAAGGGGAGTTGATAACTCGAAATCGCTATGGCGTTAGTGTGTTGAACAGCTCTTCTCTTTGTTTTGTTGATGTGGATAAATTTCCCCTCAGCTTCACTCAGAAACTTTTGAGCTTTTTCGGTAAGAAAACGGATGCTGAAATGCTGTTGATAGAGCGGCTGCGTTGCTTGTGCCGCGAAGATGAAAGTTTGGGTGCAAGATTATATCGCACACATCGCGGGTGGCGCGTCATGTTGCGTGCGCAGGGGATTAGTCCTGATTCTGACAGAATGAAGCAACTCTTTAAGGCCTTGCATGCCGACCCTCTTTATGCTTCGCTGTGCGAGCGCCAAGGGTGCTGGCGGGCTCGGTTAAGCCCCAAACCGTATCGTGTCGGGATGCGCGGTTTCCCGTGTCCCGATAGTTCTGATTCTTATGATTCTGATGAAATAATTGATTGGGTGTCCGCCTACGAGCAAGCCTGTGAGGGAAAGGCTGTCTGCCGTCTGGTAGAGTGCTTCGGACGTTCGATTTCCGGTGAGCTTGTCGAATGGCATGACCTTGCAACCCGCGCCCGCATTCCCGA
Source organism: Akkermansia sp. (assembly GCA_017549485.1). GTDB lineage: Bacteria > Verrucomicrobiota > Verrucomicrobiia > Verrucomicrobiales > Akkermansiaceae > Akkermansia. The sequence goes on along the minus strand of JAFYUT010000053.1, from coordinate 24,632 downwards.
TTTACCCTTGGCTTGATGAGTATGAGGTAAATCACGCGACAAACGGGGTAACCTCCCCCTCTGTCTTATGCTATAAAACACTTGTACTCACCTGAGCATAAGTTATCAAAAGGAGAGTGAGTGCTTAACGATTCTTCTGACATTCAATGCCTTAAAGTTCGGCGCTGCGTCACAAAAGTTTCATGAATGACGGGGCGGTTAGCTTCCTGAGTTTGAGCCGGAGGTAAGCAATGGACGGGAAGTTTCTATATCCTCACCATTGCATTCGTTGATTGCGTACACTGCACCTGAATGACTCAAATGTCGCATTTAATTTTGCCTCTCTCAGAGACGCAAAAGAGATAAACTCGTACTTGACAACTATCTGATTTCTTGTATAATCTGAAACAGAGGTGCGGAATCACTTCATTTCAAGAGCCGGTATGATATTCATTCCTATCTTATATTACCATAGATTTTAGTGGTTTGCACACCTCAGTTCGCTATTCTGCGTCTTTTTTTGACGCAGCACCGTTATTTTTTTTCTCTTTTATGTATTATATGTTACAAGTCAAAAAAAATTATTTCGCAATTACTGCGTGTATTTGTTTGTATATAGTTGCTCTCTTTTTTTCTTGGTATAATGGGCTTATCACTGAAGATATTTGGCATCTTAATGCGGTAGACTATAGAGAGGCCTATGAACTTGCTCTTCAAACGTATAACAATACAAATGCAAGAATTGGAGAATTTTTTATATATTTTATAGGTGTTGATTCTGAAATAGATGGAGCTTGTCGTGTGTTGTGGTTATATAGATTTTTTAATCCTATTTTCATTACAGCATGTGCATTGTTTATCTATCGCCTTGCAACAGGTGCTTGGTCTGTAAATACAAAACCAGAGAAATTAACATTTATACTTATTATATTATGTATTCTGAGTAACAAGAATAACTATTACTGGCTTTGCAGTAATTTCAATTGGTATTATCCAACTGTTATTGCGTTAATGTTTTTTATAGTCATAGAACCATTTTACAATGGCAATATGCTTCGCCCTACGAGATTTGTTTTTGCAATATTGCTTGCTCCAATAGTGGGTATGAGTAATGAATCTGTTTCCTACGTTTCTGTTACGTTGTTTGCTTCATCGATATTCGCATATCATTGGAAAGCTAAGACAAAAAAAACAAGTAAACAAATCATTGTTTTGGCTCTGGTTCTCATTTCATTTGCTATTATATTTTATACTGCGCCTGGGCCGTATAAAAGAGTAGCCGACAGTCATGAAAATCTTTCGAAGATTGAGTATGCTATTCAAAATATTTTTTCGAGTAATTGGCTACATGTATTGTTTTGGTCATGGCGTTTAATTCTAGTTTTTCTTATAGTATTAGTTATTTCACCCCTGAGAAAATTGTTGAATTGTAGGTTGTTTGCTTTATTTTGTGCCTCTCTATTACTAGGCGGGATTTTAATGCTAGCTCCTAACTTCGGTGCGCCTCGTGCATTTATTCCCGTTGAAATAGTAATAATGGCGCTTATCGGGGGGATAATTTATCGTGCTCTCAATACTCATTTGGTAAATATAAAATATGTGTATTTTTTGATAGTTATACAATTTGGCCTTTCCTTTACGGTTTTACTTCCAAATGTTGTACGGAGTATTGATAATGCTCGTTTTTTTTCAATGTTGCAAAAAAAAGCGGATTCTGTTAAACGAAATGGCGAGAAAGAACTGGTTTTGACTACTGAAGATATTCAAATGAAAAGCATCTGGTCTTTCACTGTATTCAGAATACCTCGAACACTTATAGAAATATACCCATTATATACAGAAATTAAACCTTTGATAAGTACGACTTGCGAAAATTATAAGAACCGAAGGTTTGAACATAAGTATGCATTTTTTTCGTATGCTGAGGGAGCAGATTTAGCTGATACTGATATGGCATTAAATAAGGGGATTGCAAAGCATCTTGGACTTGAGTCAATAATTGTATTAAGGGATTATAATCAAGATAAGAGAGAAAAGGTAGAGAATAAGTGAATAAAATAATTGACATCCTATCATTGGAAGGCTTGCTGTAAATCTGCGATAATGTCATCGATATGCTCTGTGCCGATAGAAAGCCTGATGGTGTTTTGGCGTATTCCACAGGCTTCGAGCTGTTCGGGTGTCATTTGTGAGTGGGTGGTGGAGGCCGGGTGAATGACCAGGCTCTTCATATCTGCCACATTGGCAAGTAGTGAGAAAAGTTGCAATGAATTGATGAAGCGGAACGCCTCCGCTTGCTCCCCGTTAATCTCAAAGGTGAAGATAGAGCCACCTCCGTTCGGGAAGTATCGGCAATAGGTTTTGTTGTATGGGTGTTCTTCCAATGCCGGATGGTTGACCCGCCGCACCTGTGGGTGAGTCGATAAATACTTAATGACTTCGGCTGTATTGGCTGCATGGCGTTCCATACGCAAGGAAAGCGTTTCAATGCCTTGCAGTAATTGGAATGCTGCGAATGGTGATATGCATGCACCCATATCACGCAAAAGAATGGCTCTCAGATATACGATGAACGCAGCGTTTTTGACAGCCTCTGTAAAACTGAGCCCGTGGTATGAAGGGTTGGGCGCAGAAATGCCGGCATATTTACCGCTTGCAGCCCAGTCGAATTGACCGCTGTCTACTACAATGCCTCCCAATGTGGTGCCGTGCCCTCCTAAAAACTTGGTGGCGGAGTGAATTACGATGTCTGCCCCGTGTTCTATGGGGCGCAGTAGATACGGTGTTGCAAATGTGTTGTCTACTACAAGTGGTAATCCGTGAAGATGAGCGAGTTCGGATAGTGCTGCTATGTCGGGAATATCACAATTGGGATTACCCATTGTTTCTGCATAAATGGCGCGAGTCTCGGGGCGTATGGCGGCCTCTATTTCCCGGGCATTATGAATATCTACAAAAGTGCAACTGATACCGAATGCGGGCAGCGTGTGTGCCAGTAAATTGTAGCTGCCACCGTAAATTGTCTTCTGAGCAATAATATGGCCACCGTTTTGTGCTAGCGCTTGCAAGGTATAACTGATGGCCGCTGCGCCTGAGGCCAGCGCGAGTGCTCCAATACCTCCCTCTAAAGCCGCCATGCGTTTTTCTAAAACTTCTTGAGTGCTGTTGGTCAAACGGCTGTATATGTTGCCGCTTTCTTTCAATGCAAAACGGTCTGCCGCTTGCTCACAGTTCTCAAACACGTAGGCTGATGTGGCATAAATGGGAACCGCACGTGCTCCTGTTGCCGGGTCTGCTTGTTCTTGCCCGGCGTGCAGTTGTAAGGTCTCGAAACGCTTGTTTTTCATGTGTGTGAAGTAATGTCGAACAGGTGTGTATCATAATAAGCCTATTATGTCAATAGGAAATACGAAAAATGTACATAAATCAGAAAAAGACTGGAGTCTCCATAGATTGTAAGGTATAATCTCCGTGAGATGAGCGAACAACCGACCGATATACGCTTGCAGTTGATAGTACCCTGCTATAATGAGGAGGAGAATATTGCCTTATTTGTAGCTACGGCAGAAAAATACTTGTCAGCTTATGATTGGCGCGTTTTATTCGTAAATGATGGCAGTCGAGACGGCAGTTGGAACGTGATAGAAGACCTCAGCACAAGTGATGCCAGGGTGAATGGTATATGTTTTGCCCGTAATTTCGGCCATCAGAATGCCTTGAAAGCCGGGCTTGAGGAGGCTTGGGCTCATCATCATGCGGATGTTTATATTACGCTTGACGCGGATTTGCAGCATCCTATTGAATTTATTCCGGAAATGATTGCCGCATGGAAAAATGGTGCTCGAGTTGTTCAGGCGGCTCGTGAGGATAGCGGGAGAAAAATTTCTTTGTTTAAAAAACTGAGCTCTAAAGCATTTTATGGTGTATTCAGTTGGTTAAGCGGGGTGAAAATGCAGCCCGGTATGTCTGATTTTCGCTTGATGGATCACGGCGTTTTAGAGTTTGTTGTGAATTGTCACGATAAAGATTTCTTTTTGCGAGGCTTATTGCCGTGGAGTGGCTTGCGAACAGAAGTGCTACCCTATACCCCACATGAACGCCAGTTCGGGGAATCTAAGTTTACGTTGCGAAAAATGTGCGCATTGGCTCTCAGTGGTATTGTAGGTTACTCAGTGCGTCCTCTTTATATATCCATTGTATTGGGGCTGGTCTCTATAGTGTTGTCCATAGCATATTTCCTGTACGTGTTGATTGTTACCCTGTGCGGGCTGTCAACCATCAGTTTGGGCTGGCCCTCTATTGTTGCCTCAGTGTTGGCAATCGGTGGTGTGCAGTTGTTTATGCTGGGCATTCTAGGCATATACTTGGGCAAGTTGTATATGGAGAATAAGGGCCGTCCTACCTATGTGGTAGGGGCCAGAACACGCAAGTAACCCCTTGCCTCATATTTGCATATAATAAAAGAGTCGGCATGTTGCCGACTCTTTTATTGTTTGCCTTGTTAATCAGGAATCTGTAGGGGACGCTTCGTCCGGTATGGGTACATAATCCTTACCGCAGAAGCGTTTCAAGATGCGGGAAGGTGCTTTGCACATATCCACCAGAACCAAACCATCCAACGTACCACCGAAATCTTCATCAATGCCGAAAGAGAGCATCCGTCCTCCCAATCTCATGTATTGTTTCAGCAGAACCGGAATGTGTTTGCCGTCCTTTTCTAAGTCGGATACCATGTGGCCGAGTAACCGAACATCCTTCAATCCCTTGGGGATGAGTCGTTCATCTTCACTGTTTAACTTGAGTGATTTCGGAGGGAAATAAGCTTTTACTTCCTTAGCTAACTCTTCGTTCATACAGTGATGTTGCAGGTATGAAAGAATGAGAGAACGAGTGGAAGGTTCGTATTCACTGCTGATGCTGACAGTGCCGTACAGATAGTGATATTCCGGGTGCTTGCAGAGATATTTACCGATGCCCATCCAAAGTGTATCGAGAGAGGCAGGGTGGCGTTGATAATCAGGGGTTATAAACGCACGCCCCATTTCAATACCCCTGCGCAATATTTTTTGCAATTTCTGGCTGAAATTGAAGAATGCAGAGTTATAGATGCCTTTAAATCCCTTAGGCCCATCCATGATGACATCCGTTCTACCGATGCGGTATGCGCCTACCAGCTTTCGGTCTTGTGTGTTCCACATGATGAGATGTTCGTAATGAGGGTCATATTCATCCAAATCAATGGACTTGCCGGTGCCTTCTCCTACCGCGCGGAAAGTGATTTCTCTCTGAATGCCGATTTCTCGCATCATCAGCGGTATTTGAGATGCCTTAGCAGCATACACATTGAGATGGGCACTTTCATTGTGCGCACATAAGCAATCGGCCGGCAAGGCGTTAATTTCCGCTTCTAATTGTTCGGACGGTAAGCTTTCGGCAATGGGTTCGCGTTCTGAGGTTGCCACAGCTGCACTATGAGCTGTTCGCGGATAGCGTAACATCATGCTGTTGAGACGCAAGAAGTCGGAAAGTTCCTCATCTGTTTCGGTTATAGCGAGTGTCGCCGGGTTAATCGGTTTGCCGATGCGAACCTTGTGAAGCGTTTTACCATCGCGCAGAATTTCTCTGGCAAGGAAATTAGAGCGTACCCCCTTGGCTATTACAGATAATGTTTGGAAGAATAATCCATTGTGTCCGGAGAAGTGCATGGGAACAACCGCAGCACCTGTTTTACGAATAATCGCAGATATATTCTGTTGCCACGGGTCATCTATTACGCGCTTGTCTTGCCAAGACCAAGTAGCGGCAGACCCGCTGGGGAACACCAATAGACAATGCCCGTCTTTAAGCCAACGCAGCATTTCTCTCATACCTTGCATGTTGGCTCGCTTTGCGGCTTCTCCCCCGTATACATCAACCGTGATTTGATAAGGGCGCATGCCTCTTACGTGGTGCAAAAACTCATTGACCACAATACGAACATCGCTGCGTACCTTCATGGCGATGTCTCCGAACATGAGCCCATCGGACATTCCGTGCGGGTGATTGCTGACAATGACACACGGACCCTCTTTGGGTATGTTTTCCAGCCCCTCAAGTTCGTAGTTGAGGTTTAAATATTTGCATGCAAGTTTGAAAAAATTGTCTTGCGAGCCGGCATCCCAGTCGTCTTCAATCTTATCGTGAGCTACATTGAGAGCATGCAGGCCCAACTTTTTTTCTGCCCACAGCACCAGCCATGCAGGCAACCGTTTGCCACCCCTGACCAGTTCTGTCAGGTCTGTAATTTTCTGTCGTTTAATACCGCTCACAATTCGGAGGAGTTTGTTTATGCGCGTCCTGTGTAGTAATATAACACAGTAAAGCTATATTCGTCAACCTCCTTTTCCGTATTTGCTAACATATTTGCCACGCACTCAGCGGGAATAATTATTTCAATCTGACAGTTGAAGCGTTTCTGCTTGCCAAAAGCAGCTTGCGCGCGTATAATGTATGCCCGTTATGAAACAGTATGCACAACAGCTTTTGCGTTACCCCGAGATGGGTATTTCGTTGGATTTTTCCAAGCTCCCTCTCACTGAAGATTTTCTGTCTGAAATGAAGCCCCTTATTGAGCGTGCGTATGCTGATATTGCTGCTCTTGAGTCCGGTGTGATTGCAAACCCCGACGAAAATCGTATGGTGGGTCACTATTGGCTGCGCAACAGTGCTATTGCTCCCACGGCCGAATTGCGCGCCAAAATTGATGAGCCGCTGGCTGATCTTAAGGCATTTGCTGCCGATGTGCTTGAGGGTAAGATTCTTGCTCCCAATGGCAAGAAGTTCTCCACTTGCTTGGTAATCGGCATCGGTGGTTCTGCATTGGGCCCCGAATTGGTGGCTGATGCTCTGCCTGCAGATGGCCTTAATATGGCTTTCCTTGACAATACAGACCCCGATGGTATGTACAAGGTGCTCGACACCCTGCCTCTTACCGAGACGCTGGCTGTAGTCATTTCCAAATCCGGCGGTACTCCTGAGACTCGCAACGGCATGGTATGCGCCCAAGCTTACTTTGCAGACAAGGGCGTAGCGTTTGCTCCTCAGGCCGTAGCTGTTACCGGTGTGGGGTCTACCCTTGATAAAGTTGCTGTGACGGAGGGCTGGCTCAAGCGTTTCCCCATGGAAGACTGGGTGGGTGGCCGTACCTCTGAGACATCCGTAGTAGGCCTTGTGCCTGCTGCTCTTCAAGGTGTAGATGTAGATGCTTTGCTCAAGGGTGCTGCTGATATGGATGCTCATACTCGAGTGGCTGATACGGCAGTTAACGCCTCCATGAAGTTAGCCTTGGCTTGGTATGCCGCCGGTGAGGGTAAGGGCAAGAAGGATATGGTTGTTCTGCCCTACAAAGACAGCCTTGTTCTTTTCTCCAAGTACCTTCAACAGCTCATTATGGAGTCCCTCGGCAAAGAACTTGACCTTGATGGCAAGACCGTGAACCAAGGTATCGCCGTGTACGGTAACAAGGGCTCTACGGATCAGCACGCCTATGTGCAGCAGCTGCGTGATGGCCTCAACAATTTCTTCGTGACCTTTATCGAGGTGCGCCAAGCTCCTACGGATACGGTGAAGGTGGAGAATTCTTTCACAGCCGGTGACTACTTGCAGGGCTTCTTGCGTGGCACCCGCAAAGCTCTCAGCGAAAGCGGTCGCCAGAGCATTACCATATCTATTCCCACGGTAAATGCATACACGATGGGTATGCTGATTGCTCTGTTTGAGCGTGCCGTGAGCTTCTATGCCAGCCTTATTCACATCAATGCCTATCACCAGCCCGGTGTGCAGGCCGGCAAGTTGGCTGCCAATGTGTTCCTCAAGCTCCTTGCTGAAGCTGAAGCTGCATTGACCACCACTCCCGCTACAGCTGCTCAGGTTGCAGCTGCCGTAGGTGCAGATGTAGAAGATACCTACCATGCTCTCGTGCACATTGCCGAGAGTGGTAAAGCCGTATGGACCATGGCAGCATGTCCTTGCGAGGATAGCTTCGCCAAGGCTTGAAGTTGATTTAACGGTTACGGAGTTTCCCGGGAACTCCGTAACCGCTTTTTATCCCGGCATCCAAATCCAGACCATGAAAACACTATTCAACCTCGCGTGCATGGCTGCTCTCTTCGGCGCAGCCCTGACTCCCTGTGCTTTTGCTAAAAAGGATAAAACAGAGGAAGTCTCCGCGGCAGATTTGCCTGCCGTGCCTGCATCCCTCGTGGATCGCAAGTATGTCACTAAGACTACCCCCGATCTTGAGGCTAAGGTGTACTTCATTTATCAATCTCGCTACATGTGCCCTAATTGTGTAAAAGAGGCACCCGAGATTGTTGCCGCATACAAAAAAATGAAAGGCAAGGGGGCTGAATTGGTCATGCTTAATGTGGATAGCGATGAAGAAACCGCTGCCAAGTGGGCTAAAAAGGCCAAAATGCGTTTCCCCATCGTTGCTCCCGGTGACCGTAGCGGTATTCCTTTCCCGCACGAGGGGCGAGGTTCTTTGCCTTGCATGGTTGCCTTGGATGCTGATGGTAACAAACTCGGCCAAGCCGACGGATTGGAGGTGGCTCAATTCTTGTCTGACAACTGGAAAAAGTTTGTCAAAGAAGAAAAGAAGCAAGAAAAACAGGCTGCCAAAGATAAGGCAGAAGATTAATTCTCTGCTATGTTTATTACCGTAATTTGTGCCCATTTGTTGGCCGTTTTGTTCTCGTTTTGCGGCATTGTTCAGCTGTGCGCGCAACTGGGAGGTCCTCGCCCTGAAAGTGCGGGTGCATTTGCCGCAGGACTGTTAGCGTCCTGCTGGCCTTTGGCTGTTGCCGGTATTATTGAGCTACTTGTTCAAATTGCAAGCATGCTGGAGACTCTGCTTATGCAGAAGCAAGGCGTTTCTGATATGGCTGCACCGTCAACTCAATCTCCGTTCAAGCCTGTGGTGAAGAAACAGGAAGAGCCGACATCCGCTGCCGGTCGATTCTTCCGTGCTGACCCTGTCCCGGAAGCCCCGGTTACAGAAGACCCTCTGAATGATACGGAAGAGGTATCTGAAACAGTCAAAAATGAGGAAGTTGCGCCGGAGGAGAAGAAAGAGCCCGAAAGGAAGGAGCGTACTCTTAATTTTTTCCGTGTAGATTGATAATCATGACCACGCCCGAAGGAGCTGCACGAATTGCTGCACTGTGCCAAGCGCATGGAGTGCAGGTGTGTGTTGATGACCTGCAACTCATCGTTGCCGGTGCTTCCGGGCGTGTTGTTATGCGCGTATGCCCGCAGGGGCAAGATTGTGGTATTATCGGCGTGTATTGGACATCCGCCCGTGCCGATAATGCCTCGTTTGTGGATGCCGCTCAAGGTTTGGCGCGTATGGGGGTAAGGGTTCCTCGCATTTTAAGGTATCGTGATGAGGGGAACGGCTGCGGCACGTGCTTGGTAGAGGATATGGGAAAGACGGATTTGTTGGGACTGAAAGAGGCTTTGTCCGATATCCGCTTTTCTGCATATTGCTCTGCCATTGAAGCGGTAAGAGTGTTGCATTCCATCACCCCCGATTGGCCTCTTCAACCGCCCTTTGATGCAGATATGTACCGCTGGGAGCAGGGGTATTTTGCCGAGCATTTCTTGGGCCGCCACCTTGGGCTTTCTCCGCAGGACTTCATGTCTATGCCTGCGGCTTCCGTTGTTGCTGAAGAATTGGCTGCTTTGCCTAGGGTGCCCGTGCACCGAGATTTTCAGAGCCAGAACATTATGTTGCGCAACGGTACAGCATACCTTATCGATTTTCAGGGTATGCGCTACGGCTTAGCTGAATATGACCTTGCCTCCTTGGTGTTTGACCCCTACATGAGTCTCAATATGCAGCAGTGTGATGAGTTGTTGGCTGCCTGTGAGCGTATCTACGGTAAACCAACCGATTTCTGCATATTCTATGCCTGTGCATTACAACGGCTCATGCAAGCCTTGGGAGCTTATGCAAACATCGGCTATAATCAACATAAGGACTGGTATCTTAATATGATTCCCAACGGGGTGCGTGCTTTGAAAGCGGTTGCATCTCGTACTCCGGAAGAATCTTTTGCGTATCCTCTTGCTCAATGGCTGCTAAATCACGTATAAAATGGTGCCGCATTTTGGTTTGGTACATGGTGCTGTCAATCTTATTGTTGACGGGTGGTGCTTTGTTTCGTCAGGTAGATGTGGCTGTGTACAATGCTCTCGCACAAAAAACATCTGTTTGTTTATTGCAAGCCGGTGAGAAACAGCCCTTTTCTCCTCCTGTGCCACAGGAGCTCATACGCCTGGAGTGCCCTACCATCGGTATGATTGATTTGCGCCCCGAGCAGGTGAAAGATAGCTTTGCCTCGGTAGAATGGGGAGCCCAAGACTTTGCTGCGTTGTTGAAGAAAATTTCTGAAACCGGGGTTCGTCATTTGGCTGTTTCTGCCCCCTTTATATGGGAGGGAGGAACCCAAGCTGCCGGTCAGTTGTTGCTGTGTGCTACGCTCCAAAATCATAATTTCTATGAGAAAGTGGTGTTGGGTATGCGTGGCCGCACGACGGCTCAGGCAGACCTTACCCCCATTCAGTTCCGTTCATACGTTATTCCCTCTTCTCAAGTGACGGGTGATATATCTCTGCTGCCTGCTGCCAACCGACAGGTGGAAAATGATTTAGATACGGCAGATGGTACAACTACTCTTACGTGGGCACCCGATTGGATAGAAGACGAAGAACTTACTCAAAACCCACCCGCATTGCAAGAGCGTTCATTCCCTCTTCTTGTCAGATGGAATGGCGAGATTCTGCCCACGCTGCCATTACGCCTAGCGCTTGAGGCCCGCGGCTGCGCACCCGACAAAGTGCATGTGGAGTTGGGTAAAGAGATACGCATAGGCTCATTGGCTTTGCCTATTGATGTTCATGGCCGTGTTACCCTCAGTGGCGTGCGCGTGCAGCCTATGGATTTAGACGATGTAATAGACGGTAAGATAAAGCTGGACCCGCAAAGCGCCCCATACGCAGCAGCTGTGTTGATGCAACCTCTCACCGACAAAGAACCTGCTGTTCGCCTCAATGCCGTAGCTTCTACCTTATCTATGCTTTGTGCGCAGCAGGTACATGAAACTGTTATTCAGCCCGGCTCTCCGCTGCCATCTCTGTGGTATTGTCCTCTTCTTGCATCGATGACTTGGCGTATCGTTGCTGTTTTGTTTGGGTTGTTCATAGTTGTGAGATTCATTCCCTCCATGCCTTGGGGACTGAAATTCGTTGTGATGCTTGCATGGCTCGGTGTATTGGCGTGGTTTGCCCTGAGCCGTATGGAGCAAGCTCAGTGGTTCCATATAGGGGTGATGTTGGCTGTATGGCTGCTGTTGCTGTTGGCTTTACCTGTGCTTAAGCCGGAGAAGAAACGCTCTATATTCTCAACAAAGCGCTGACTTTTTGTTCATTCACTCTTTTTCTTCGGTGCTTTTTTACCCGTTGTTTTCTTCTTTTTCTTAGCTTTAACGGGGGATTTCTTGCGGGTAGGGGAGTATTTATGGAGGTGCACCTGCATGAGCAGTAGGGTGAACATGGAGGCTGAGTTGATGCGTACGGCTGCGTGTTCTGCCACAGCCTCCGCCATGCGTACGAGTTTTTGCACGATGGAGGTGTACTCATCCGCATCCATATCGGGCAGGGCATCTTCCATCAACCCGTGCAATTGAACCAAAGCTCGGTACAGCAGCATCCAATTCGTGTCAGATGTCGCCGGTAGCGTCATCAGAATGTTTTCCGGCAGGGCATCGAGTAGTTTCTCGATTTTCCTCAGATGCTTGTGAATTTCTTTACCTGCCGGGGTATGCGCAGCGGCCTCTACCATGAAACGTACATGAGTAGAGAGGTCTCCGTATGCCTCCAATACTTCTCTCGGTACAACACCGGCAGGGGGAACCCTGTCTGAACATTTTTCCGCAGCTTCAGCAAACAGACGTGCCAGCACGTCCGCTTTTCCTTGCGGTGTTAATGGTTCCCGTTCAAACAGCATTGCCCACTTATTTTAACACGTTGTACAATGTTTCTCAAGTCTCTTTTAATCAAAACTCGGGCATGTCCCGCAGAGGGGGCGGTGCGTCACTCCCTTGGGGGGCTGTTTCTGCCGGGCGAGAACCCGGTTGTAATATGGGTTCATCATTCAAAGGGGCAGTTGCATCAATCCCATCGATTGTTACCTTGGGCGTCTCTGTATCAGCGGGGCGGAAACAATTGTTCAGTGCAGCCTGTAGTTGTTGATTGGGATACCCTATAAAGAGAATGCGGCAGCGTTCATTTACCAACACAGCCAAGGGCAATTGAGAGACTCGGTATGCTTGGCCACCTTCATTGTGCTCATTATCCATGTATGCTTGAGCAATTCCGTTTTCTTGAAGCATGGCTTGCCAATCTTCGAGAGGTTGGTTTATGCTGACGGGGCAGAATACGAGGTCCGGGTATTGTTTGGCAAGCAGCTCTTGCTTGCGCACAATATCGAGCCCCAAGCTTTCATCCGGAGACCAGAAGAAAATTAAGGTAGGCTTACCGGGGGTGGGAAACTTGACTTTGTTGCCGTCTTTGTCAAGCAGCTCCATTTGAGGAGGCACGCTTTGTAAACTCAAATGGTTGAGAGCGTATGCCATTTCCTTAGCCATTTCATCAAACTTGATATTGCCGTACATTGCGTTTTCCGGAGCCAAGATTACGGCTTGTTTCAAGAAATACATTTGCTTTTTTCTTGCTACCTCAGGATTGATTTCGGCACTGGCAATGGTAGGGTTACTCAGCAAAATACACATAGACATTGCTGCCGCGGCCTGTGCTTCAGGGGTGCGGTTGCGGGTGTATATTTTCTGCAAGAGCTCGTATATACGCACACTGGGGCTTTCCGACAATTTGGCGCAGGCCTCTGCTATATGAGGGCTGGCGTAGTGTACTCGCTCCACGCTTTCAAGCATTGCGTTAGCAAAAAAGGAAATCTGCCTTGTTTTATCACCGAATACTTTGGCGAAGTCGTCCGGGTGGTTGAGAAACCACACGACTGCCGGTGCTGCCCATGGTTGCTCAAACTCGTATGTTGCTACCTCTTTGTAGGTATCCATGGCTCCCTTCATGCGTTCCTCTGCGGTGGGTTTGACCAGTTGACGGCGTTTGCCCGTTTTCTTGTTGACACTGTGCCACAGCAACAGGGCTACCTCTTCACCATCCGGTTGACGAATGGCCTCCAACTGATGCGGGGTTTGGGCGACTTTGAGCGCAGCCTGATATTCACGCATCAATCGATTCCAATGATCGAGGGCCGTATTCATGTCGTTCTGCGCAGCCGTGGCATTGGCTGCAGCCCCGATAAGCATGGCCGGAATAAGGTATGCAGAGAACCTGTTCATACGCTACATCCTACCAAATATACGCGGCTGCCGCAAGATAAAATCCATGTATGCCACGCTTTGGGCTTGCAAGTAGAGCACCGTATTGCTATGGTGCGCGCATGGCAACTGATAAAAAAATCACGATGAAGACAAGCAAGGGCGATATTAATTTGGTCGTTTTTGCATCCAAGACCCCCATGACTGCCGCCAGCTTCCTTAACTTGGCCAAGCGCGGTTTCTACAATGGCCTGAAGTTTCACCGTGTGATTGCTGACTTTATGATTCAAGGTGGTGACCCTGAGGGAACCGGTTGCGGTGGCCCCGGTTACAAGTTTGATGATGAGTGCCGTCCCGACCTCAAGTTCAACCGTCCCGGTTTGTTGGCTATGGCAAACGCCGGTAAAACATGGACCGGGCAGGGTACCAATGGTTCACAGTTCTTCATTACCCATGTGCCGACCGATTGGTTGAACGGCAAGCATACCATCTTCGGTGAGGTGTGTTCCGATGCTGACCAAGATGTGGTTAATGATATTCGCCAGGGTGATACCATTGACTCTATTGAAATTCACGATGATTGTGCAGACCTCTTTGAAGAGCAGGCTGCCAACATCACCCGCTGGAACAGCAAGTTGGGTAAATAATGGTTTTTGCCGTACAGGACCTTCACATCGAGTTCGGTCCCCGCGTACTCTTTGATTCGCTCTCCTTTGTCGTAGACCGAGGAGAGCGCATAGCGTTCGCCGGGCAGAACGGTGCCGGTAAATCGACCCTTATGAAATGTATTGTGGGGGCCTTGCAACCGGATCATGGTAAGGTTCTGTTGCCGCGCCACACCCATGTAGGCTATTTGCCTCAAGACGGCATCCATATCTCCGGCAAACCTCTGCTCGATGAGGTGTTGGGCTCGGTCGGCAATATCGTCGAGCTTCAGCAAGAGGTAGATGAGCTTTCTGCTGAGTTGCAAACACTTGATTCCGCTTCGGAGGCCTACCGAGAAACATTGGAGGAAATCGGGCATTTAGAGTTATTGCTTCAAGACCGCGATGCCGCTGCGCTTCGCCCCCGTACTGAATCAATCTTGAGAGGCTTGGGCTTTTCTACGGAAGATTTTACGCGTGATTGTGGTGAGTTTTCAGGTGGTTGGCAAATGCGTATAGCTTTGGCTAAATTGTTGTTACAAGAGCCGGAGGTGTTGCTGTTAGACGAGCCGACTAACCACTTGGATATTCAGAGCCAGCGATGGTTAGAGCAAAGCCTGCGCACCTACCGAGGCGCCATTTGTATCATCAGTCACGATGTCGCTTTGTTGGACTCTCTTGTAACACGTACCATTGCGTTTCATCATGGTCGGGCAGAGGAATACTCTGGTAATTTCTCGTTTTATCTCAAAGAAAGCAAGGCCCGTAAAGAGATTTTGCTGCGTCAGGCCAAGGCACAACAGAGAGAAATCGCTAAAACACAAGCATTCATTGACCGATTCCGAGCAAAGGCCACAAAGGCCAGTCAGGCCCAAAGCCGTATTAAACAGCTTGAAAAAATAGAAATTATTGAGGTGGAAGATGATGATGCCGTTATGAGCTTCCGTTTCCCTCCACCTCCACCCGGTGGTAATACTGTGGTGAAATTGGAAAAGGCCTCCAAGGCATACGGCCCCATCCGCCTGTTGAAGGATTACGACTTCACCATGGATAAAGGCGACCGCATAGCCATTGTCGGCGTCAATGGTTCCGGTAAATCAACTTTCACTCGAATTATTTCGGGTACAGAGGCTCCGGATTCCGGTGTGTTCTCATTCGGGCACCATACGGAGGTTGCTTTTTTCTCGCAGACACACGCGGATATTCTGAATAATGAGCAAACAGTGTTGGAGTGTGTGGAGGCAGCAGCATCCCGCGAGACTCGCCCGTTAGTGCGTAATATTTTGGGGTGTTTCCTCTTCCGCGGTGATGATGTTTTCAAGAAAATCGGCGTTTTGAGTGGTGGTGAGCGCTCTCGCGTAGCGTTGGTGTGTATGTTGCTTAAACCCGCTAATTTCCTGATTATGGACGAGCCAACCAACCACTTGGATTTCCAGAGTCAGGATGTCTTGCAACGTGCTTTGGCTGAGTATCCCGGGTCGTATTGTATTGTTTCTCACAATCGCCAATTTTTGGACCCGATTGTCAACAAGGTGCTTGAGTTTCGCCCCGGCTATGCGCCGCGCTTGTTCCACGGCAATGTGTCTCAATATATCGAGAGTGTAGAGGCCGAGGAACGGCGCCAGAAAACTCCTACTCCCAATGCCGCTTCAACTGCGGTTGCCGTGCAGTCTCCGGCTAACAAAAAAGATGCACGCCGTGCACGCGCATTGGAACGCGAAAAACGTGCTAAAGTCCTCAAGCCTTTGCAGCAACAATTGGCACAGGTAGAAGAGGATATCGCTACCAAAGATGCCCGACGTGAAGAAATTTCAGCAGAGTTGGAAAAGCCTGAGAATATGTCAGATAATCAAAAGCTTATGACTCTGACACAAGAATACCAGCAGCTAGAACGGGAAACGGAATCTTTATATACCCGGTGGGAAGAGATTTCTGTTGCCATCGAACAGGCGGAAGCTGAACTTGCGGCCGAGTTCGGCGCGGCAGAGGCTTAAGCCGGATTTGAATTACAGCGCATCGCTCCATTGGGGAGCCGGTTGGGGCTCACCCAGTTCACATATGCGGTCAATCATGCGGTCCCAATATTCTTGACCTTGCTCAATGTCAATCTGAATGCGTAAGAAGTAAATAGGCACTTCCATCTCGCCGGGCTTGAGGAATCGCACTGCGTCTTTTTCCGTTGTCACAATCAAATCCATAGCGCGGTCAGCACAGCGCTCTACAAATGTTTCAAGGTCTTTTTGATCAAACCAGTAGTGGTCCGGATAGCGGCGGCGAATTTCAACATGAGCCCCCAAGCCCTCCACCAGGCCCTCAAAGCTTTCGGGGCGAGCAATGCCGCTCATACAGGCAACGTACTTGTCTTTCAGGAAACTGAGCGGTTTACGCTCGCCGGTGAAGATGTTTTCCAAGTGGGCAGGGGCGTGGTTGGTGACAATAATATCTGCTACCTTATTGTATTTGCGAATGGTCGCAATAAGCTCGTCTTGCGGCTTGCCTCCGCTCTTGGTAAGGATAATATAGCTGGCTCGTGCCAAACTGGTGCGCGGTTCTCGCATGGTGCCGCGAGGCAAGAGAGAACCGGTACCGAAGGGGAATCCGCAATCCACCAGCACAATGTCAATTTCATGTTTGAGCTTGAGATATTGCATGCCATCATCCAGAATCAAGGTGTTGCTCCCCAACTGTTCGATGGCGAAAATGCCGGATTTTACTCGGTCTTTATCCACAAGCACGGCTACGCCGTCTAAGTTACGTGCCAGCATGAATGGCTCGTCTCCGGCATAAAGCGGGCTGAGGTATCGGGTAACGCCGTCACTGGCAATTTTTGGAAGATGTTTAACTTCTTTACCTTCTGCGTCTAACCAATGCTGAGGTTCATCCAAGGGCTCACTCTTGTAACCGCGCGTCAAAATGGCACATTTGCGGCCACGCGCAGATAAGGCTCGAGAAAGAAACTCTACTACGGGAGTCTTACCGGTACCGCCGGCTGTAATGTTACCCACACTGATGACAAATGTGCCCAAATATCTGACCGTTTTAATGCGTCTTGTGAACAAAAACAGTCGCGTTTTGACCAATAAATAGAAAAAGAAAGAGGCAAAGCGCAGCAGGCAACGCATCATCCACGCACGAAATCCGTGTGCACGACCGAACACCACCTCAGTGCCCCATTCTGCAAACTCATCCATGCGCGATTTCATGCCCTACATTCTACCAATCTGTCTGTGTTATGTCAAGCATTCTTCTCGTGTGCCGCCGGTTTTCTCAGTGCTTGCAGACCACATATTAAGCCGGAAACGGCCATCAACGTATAGATGCAGCCCATCCATAAATCTCGGTGAGCCCACTGCATGCATTGCCCACCCACCCAAGCCAATAACCCACCGCAAGTAAAACCTATTCCCTGCGCTATGCCGGATAAGGCTACCGTGCCGGCTTCATCTGATTCGCTTTCTACGATTAAGGTCATGCCCACGGCAAAAATGCTTCCCAAGCCTGTTCCTAACAGAATGGCAAATAGTAACCATATTTTCAGCGGAGCAATCAATAATCCCCAACACGCTATAACCGAAATCACAACACCGGATATCATTAATTTATCCATGCCACCGAGCCATCTCCCGAAGATGCCGGACAGTAACGAGGCCGGAATTTGAAATGCCGTTGCTACGGAAAGCACAAGCCCCGCTTCTACCAAAGGCATGCCGCGGTTCCTTAACAGCGTTGATAACCACACAATCAATAGCCAAGCACCGGCTACACGAAATAGATAAAACAAGGTTACCATACGTGCTTTATGCTGTTTCAACAAGGGGAGCATGGGTGTTTGCAGCGTGCTTTGTTTCACATGGCTTACCCGCACTCTCAGCACCAATTCAGACCATAATGCTGCCGATACAAGTAAGGGGATTCCCCAAAACAACAAACCATGTTGCCACCCACCGAGCAACAACGCCATGGGGGCAGAGGCCCCCGCGCCGACTGCCGTGCCCAAGCTGACGCATGCTGTATAAGCGCCCATCAGCTCACTTTGCTTGTCCGGCAGCACTTGTTTACCAATGCCTAATATAACAGAGCCTGCTACACCTAAGCCGAGCCCGATTGCAACCGTGCCTCCGAATAGCCCTGTAATGCCGCCGTAACTGCGCCATATCACACCCAAGCATGAAAACAGGAGCGCATAAATGATTAAATGTCTGGGGCGTATGTGTCTGGTCAATATGGCTCCCAACGGTGCTGCGACTCCCAGCGACATAATGGGCAGTAGGCCGAATAGGCCGCTGCTGCTGATGCTCAGCCCCAAATCCCGCATCAGAAACACCAGCAACGGATCCGCCGCGGAAAAACTCATGCGCAGATTGAAACTAACCAGTAAGAATATAATAACAAAGTGAATGCGATAATGGGATTCAGGCACGGTACACATACCCTTGCCTTGTATATCCAACTTTCGCTGTTTGCAATCTAATTAATTAACAGTCGGCTTATAACTTTATCTCAAATTTATAAAGTCCTGCCATGCTTTTCTGCCGAAATCTGAGGAAAAATCGTGTATGGCATCATTCGGGTAAATGATAAAATAGACGGGCCACACTATGGCATTAAACGCAACAGCTGAGGCAGTGCCAATGCAACTTAACGGCACATCCACAACCACTGCCGTGGTATACCCTAGGGTGTTGTAGATTCCTGCATGGGGTGATGTGACGGTCCTTAATCCCTTGTTGAAACACCAGTATTCCGGAGCTCGTTTTACCGGGAAACGTTGTGTGCATCCAGCTTTGACCTCATCGGCATTTTCTACGTAAGTAAGTTTTCCGGCACTATCGGGATGATTACTTTTGCCGATAATGTAGAGCGCATGTTGTTTCGGTAGACGATAAAGATCCGCTTCGCCGTCGATTTTCTCATCTCTGATACTGTAAAAAGCAAGCCCTCTGTATGAACCGTAATCTGAGGTGTCCGGTCGATTATCTTTTCTCATGCGTTGTAGCTCAATGAAGTAATCTTTACCATTTGAGAGCACATACATGTTTTGATTCGGACATATAGTTGAGGTGTCGCCGTACGCCTCATATTCAGCTTTGTCGAAAAAGGTGTCGCAAACGTGCGTAATGCAGCTCGTGAACATCATGACTATGCCGGAGAGGAGAAAAAATGGTTTCATGATGAATGTGGGGTTATTGTTTGCCGCCTTCATTTGTTGCACCTCCGGCGATGAGAATCTTACGCATGGTGCTACCTTGCAGGGTACAGTTGAGGGGAGTTGTAATCCATGTGTGTTTCCCGGCTGTCGAGATATGCGTAGCATTGGGATTTGCCCCGGCTTTCAGTAATATTTCTGCGGATTTGAAGTACCCCTCGGCATTGCAGGGGCTTTCTGCTTGTCTTTCACAGATTGCCATTAAGGGGGTAAGTCCATAGGTGCGGTGCTCAATGTCGGCCCCTAACTCTATCAGGTAGTTTAAAGCGTCTGCGCTGCCATACCATACAGCCATGTACAAGGCTTCATCTTTGTTGAATCCGCTCGCTTTAGCAACGAGGCTTTTTAAAATGTCTACATGGTTAAAGAAAGCGGCAATCTCAATGGGGGTATACCCGATGTCTCCTCCGTCATCTGCATCTGCACCGGCCTCAAGGCATTCATTTACAGAGAGAGCTTGACCTCTTGCCGTTGCCAGTTGAAGGGGACTCCATTCAGTATCAGTCTGAGAGGTATCAGCCCCTGCAGCAACGAGCATGAGGTCCGTATAGCGTCTACAACGCTGCAACGGACTATATTCAACCAATTGCTCATTGCCGTCATCATCTTCTTCCTCAAAAAAGGACGTTTTGTTGGGGTCTGCGCCGAACTCCAGCAACAATCGGGCAATGTCGGCACTGCCTTCGTCTTCGTTAAGAGCCATGGCCAGAGGTGTGAGTTGCTCATTGTCGTTAGTGCGGGCGTTGATGTCCAGCCCGCAGCGTTGTGCCAGCTCAACAGTGGCCCGTGCATAGAGCGGTTCGGCCCCGCAATCTTCTGCGGCCATGTGGTGTATCATGTTCCACCCATTTTTATCAACGGCATGCGGGTCAACGCCTGCTTCATAGAGTGCTTCTATAGCGTCGGGCTTATGTTCATAGAAGAGCGGTGTATAACCGTGTGTGCTGCAAATCGTGGGGTCTAGGCCCTCGTTTACCATGCGTCGCACATCTTCACCACTCAGCTCAGCATTATTGAAAAACTCTGCACAGTATCCTGTGGGCTCATCGTCACAATCATTCTCAGAATCTTCTTCAACAAACTCGTGTGCACGTTTTATTATAATACGGTCTACCCATTCGCGTACACCGATAAAAACGAGAACGCCAACCGCTATCCAAATGTATGAGGAAATCTCCATGGCTTTACATGATGCACTTTCATTCTATTAGCAAGCTCCGTTAGTGTCAATCAAAAAGCCCGCAGCCAGATGCTGCGGGCTTTGAAAATAGAAAAGTAATGCGTGTAACTTAAGCCATGCGTGCGCGGGCGTCTGCCTCTACGGCTGCCCACAGAGCTGCAATGCCGGTTTCTACACTAGCCTTGGCTGCGGTGAGCTCTGCTCCCTTTTCTCCGTGTGCGAAGAGGTAGTACTTAATCTTGGGCTCGGTGCCACTGGGGCGCACGGCGAAGCTGCGGCCATCTGCCAAGTCGATGAAAAGCATTTTTTCTGCGGGGATGGAATTCCCCTCGGCATCAATCAAAGTTCCGGTGGAGAAATCACGCACCCCTATTACTGCGGCTCCGTCCATCTCTGTGGGCGGGTTCTGCATGTAGCTTTGGGTGAGGGCCGCAATCTTGGCTGCACCGTCAGCACCTTCCATGACAAGGCTCTTACCCAGCTCCATGTAATAACCAAGCTCGGTATAGATATTGTTGAGACACTCCAGCAGGCCAATTCCCTTGGATGCGAGATAGGCATTCATTTCTGCCAAGCAAAGGGCTGCGGCATTGGCATCTTTATCACGCACAAAGTCTTGAGCCAGGTAGCCGTAGCTTTCTTCACCACCGAAGATGAAATACTTGCTGTACTTGAGACGCAGGTCGCGGGTTTGGGCCTCGGTCATATTGCGGTAGCCCTCACGCTCTGCAGCGGGGATGGCTTGTTCATACTTACCCAGCTTGGCTGCAATGTACTTGAAACCGGTGAGCACATTGACGGTAGCAATGCCGAAAGACTCAGCAATGGCGTCTTGCAGCGGGCTGGTCACGAACGTCTTCACCATGACGGCGTGCTCAATGTTCTCGGGGGTAATGATGCCGAGCTCCATTGCGCTCATACAACGGTACCAAGCCATGAGGCAGCCTGTCTGGTTGCCTGTGAGCAACTGCATCTTGCCCGTGGCTGTGTCTCGCACGGCAATACCCATACGGTCGCTGTCGGGGTCGGTTGCAATGACCAAGTCCGCATTTTCGGCATCGGCCTGGGCAATGGCCATATCAAGAGCAGGGGCGTTCTCCGGGTTGGGGCTGGCTACGGTCGGGAATCTGCCATCAAGTACGTCTTGCTCGGCTACGGTGCTGACATTGCAACCGATTTGCTTGAGAATGGGCACGATGCATCGGCCACCCGTACCGTGCAGATTGGTGTATACCACCTTGGCACTTGCTTTTTCAAACACATCGGGGCGCAAAATGATTCCTTTGAGTTTTTCAATATAAATGGCATCAAACTCCGGGCCGAGAATGCTCAGTTTGCCTTGCTGTTCGGCGGGGAGGGACTCATAGGTGTCACCAGTCAAAGCGTTCACTTCGGCAATTACCGCTTTGTCGTGGGGGGCAATCAACTGGGCGCCATCATTAAAGTATGCTTTGAACCCGTTGTCATGTGCAGGGTTATGAGATGCGGTAAGCACTACGCCGGTGTCTGCATTCAGTTCGCGAATGGCAAATGATACCTCCGGTGTTGAGCAGGGCCCGTCAAACAGGGCACAGTCGCAGCCTAAATCAGTAGCAATTTTAGCGCAGTATTCGGCAAAGTCGCGGGAGAAATGGCGGGTGTCATGACCTACTACAATTTTCGGCTTACGTCCGGTGCCTTCTGCTTCAACGAATCGGCGCACATAGGTAATCAGCCCGCGCATGGCACGCCCAACATTAAAGTAGTTCATGGAAGCGGTGCCCACACAGGGGAACTCAGGGCGACCATTCACGCCTCCTTTGCCTTGTTCAGACGGGGCAACAACCATACCGATGGTGCGACCACGCAGACCACCGGTACCGAAGGCAAGTGTTTTGTAAAAGCGGTTGTTCAGTTCAGCCCATTCACCGGCTGCGGTCAACTCGCAGATGGCTGCGGGGGCTACAGGGTCTTGTGTGCCGGCCAACAGCAGTTGAATGTTCTCAAGAGAGGTTGCAAGCAGCTTGCCGTCTGTTACGGCTTGCTCGAGCGTGGAAAGAAGAGTGCTATCCATCATACGTGCGCGTATTATACCGCAACTTCTGTCAACGCGCAAGCCTTCTTTTTATCATTGCGAATCCAAGTCGGGGTAGGGCGCATGATGCTCTTCCGTGTAGAGATAACCGGGGCGAATGTGCTGCCAGAAGTCGTAGTGCTCACTACTGCGTACGGTCTGCATGCGGTTCTCGGTCATGTGAAAAGGATACACTTGTACAGGTACAGAATTAACCCCCGCTTTAAACGCTTCGTTCACAAGAGTATAAATCTCTTCCACCTTAGAATCGGTCATGGCGAAACAGCCAATGGAAACATCGCTGCCATGTACCATGATGAGCCCGCCTGTGCGCCCGAGTGAACGGTCGTATTTATTGGGGTAGCCAACGTTGAATGATAAATGATAGTTGCTGTTCGGGTTCATGCTCCCCGGCAGTACTCTGTAGAACCCCTCAGGTGCTTGCAGGTCTCCTTCTCTTGTTTTCGGACCAAGGCCACCGCTCATGCCGGCGATATCGTAGGTTTCAACAATATGCCAATTTCCATCATCTTCCTGCACCCAAAGCTCTAAAAGATAATCCTCTTTAAAAATGCGGATGAATACAGGCTTACCGAAGTGGTCACCCAAGCTGTAACGAGCGTTTACCTTGGCGAGCTTGACACGCAAATCCGCACTCGGTCGCCCTTCTGTGAGTTGAGGAGCCATGAGCGAGATGAAAAGGAGAGAGAGTAAAATGCGCTTCATTATTTCTCCTTCTTTTCCGGGAAAATCGCATCAAGCAATCCTACACAAACGGCAAAAATCAATAAAAAACATCCCAAAACACATGCCGGCATCCATTCTGCGCCGGTCATGATGTCTGCTATTTGCGGCAATACCGGCTCTTCTTGGGCGCCCCTTTGTTCTACCACATTGCTGAGCAAAGGTGTGCAAACCAACCACAAAACATAGCACACCAAAGCCATGCAGAAGGTGCGCACTTGGTCACGGGCGCCGAGCAAGGTCAAGAACCATGTAACCGGAATCAACCAATAGAGTGCCGGGTTAGCCTTAAGGGGGGACCCCATTCCTATGCTATCCGCTATATGGTGTAATGATTCTGTCATTGAAATGCCGGGGCCCAATGCAAGGGTTGCCATCATGGCAAAAAGTAACAGGCTTGTAACCGTGAGCAGAATGTTCATCACATAACCACTCCATCTCATAACAACCAGTTGAATAGCGATAAAGAGAGCTCCGAGACTGATATAAAGGCTAACGTATTGAAGATTCTTTACCCCCTCAAAAAAAACAGCTGTTGTCAGACCTTGCCCGAGTGTTGTGGCGCATACGTATGTGATAGCACATACGAGCAGCAAGAGAAAAAATTCTTTTAATGAGAGAAGGACGTTTTTCATGCGGCGGCATTGTAAAGCAACATCCCCTATCCGTCAAGCAATAATTCCGGGCTCTATCTTTTTTTGTTATATGTACATACACCAACAGCCGCAGCATAGAACGCTGCGGCTGTTGGTTTGTTCTGTAATTGATTATCAGAAGTTGTAGGTGGCACCTACGTTCAGACCGTGAGAAGTAGAGTTCTGCATCAGTTCGAAATTGTAGGATGCATTGACGCTCCAATCTTCATTGATTCGGTGAGATGCACCTACGCTCAGGTTCAGGCCTGCGCGGCCGGGATTGCTGCCGTGAGCGCGGATGCCTCCGAGGTTGGCCGTGGGATTGTTGCGCACCACATCGCCGATGAAGCTCAGCTCTCCATAGCCCACGGTGTTACCCGTGAATCGGTGCGTAGCACCTACGCCGACTTCGACTCGCAGATTTTGCAGGGAGCCGGTCTTGATGCCGTTGCATTCCCCGCTATCAGTTGCAAGGTATTGAAGTCCGGCGAAGGCGCTGACTGTGGTTCGGGCATCAAGGAATCGTGTCCAAGTAAGCCTGGTATCAAGCTGCAGCGCATCCTGAGACCAAGAGCAGGGGAGTCCGGCGAGGTTTACATCGCTCTCGGTACGTGTGTGTGTGGCCATCCAGCTCAGGCTGAGGGTATCATTGAGTCTGTGGTTGCCGTAAATACCGGCATGGGTAGAGTCTTGGTCTACGGGGTAGGCAGAGAAGGTGCTCACCTTACCCCAGCTGTTGCCCACAGCGATGCCCAACGTACTGTCGTCCGTTATATGGGCTTCCATACCGAATG